>CAUJJY010000278.1 GCA_963205155.1 Candidatus Zixiibacteriota bacterium
GTGCGCGGCAAGCGGGCACGTAACGGACGGACAAGAATGTCCGTCCTACCGACCGCGTAAAGAGGGACGACAAAGGTAGGTCAGACATTCGTGTCTTACTTTCTTATGCCGCATTTGGCCGGTAGCCCACCCGCAGCGAAGCGAAGGGTGGGACCAGCTTGTGTGGTGACGTGCGTTTGATGCGTTGCGCCAGTTCTTGCACCGGTCGCGAAGAACTATGCTCCTGTGGTGCTATCCCATCCGCGACCGGGGTGTGAACTGGCGCCCAACAGAGTGTTTCAGTGCTCCATGCGGGGCAGCTGTATTGTGATTATCACGCTGGTTGAATTTCATCGATACATGGACAACGTCAGGTCACAATTTTGCGCTTGGTGCGGTGAAAGTCACAAAATCACAGCAAAAATCGCGCAAAATCAAGACCTGACGCAACCGCTTGAGAGCTTTCTGCGACGAACTTGATATTCTGGGGTTGTCTCTGTGCGCCTGCCGCGTTCCCCCCTAATTTCTATTGCTTCCAGCCCAGTCGTTTGTTATTAATTCGCCGGTTAATTTTGTTACTTTCCGGAGGATTTGATGTCTGGTCATTCTAAATGGTCGACCATAAAAAGAAAGAAAGGTAAAGCCGACCAAGAGCGCGGTCGCATATTTACCAAATTGATCAAAGAAATCACCGTTGCCGCACGTTTCGGCGGCGGCGATCCCGACGCCAATCCGCGCCTGCGTACTGCAATTCTCACCGCCAAAACCAGCTCCATGCCCGCAGACAACATCAAACGCGCGATCCAGAAGGGCACCGGCGAGTTGGAAGGCGTCAGCTACGACGAAATCAACTATGAAGGCTACGGCCCCGGCGGTGTCGCCGTTATGGTTCAAGTATTAACCGACAACAAGAACCGTGTAGTCGCCGAATTGCGCCACCTCTTCAGTAAGTATGGCGGCAACATGGGCGAAACCGGCTCGGTCGGTTGGATTTTCAGCAAAAGCGGCGTCATTGAAGTCGAAAAATCCAAAATCGGCGAGGATGAATTGCTTGAACTCGCGCTCGAGTCCGGCGCTTCTGACATGACCCACGAAGGCGACCTGTTCGAAATCACTACGCCGCCCGACGCTTTCGAGGCCGTCCGCTCGGCGATTGAGAAGAAGGGCATTCCGATGGCCAGCGCCGAGGTCACATTGGTGCCTTCGACAACGGTCAAACTTGAGGGCAAGCACGCCGAATCGATGATCAAGCTGATGGACGCGCTCGAAGAAAACGATGACGTCCAAAAGGTCTATGCCAATTTCGATATCGACGACGCGACTCTCGAGCGTTTGAGCGCATAAATGAAGATTCTCGGGATCGACCCCGGGCTGGCAGTTACCGGCTTCGGTGTCGTCGAGGTTCACAACAAGGGTGTCAAACTGTTAAACGCGGGCTGCTTCACTACCGAAAGCGGCGAGATTTCCGCACGACTGAAACTGATATTTGCGAATGTCAGCGAATTAGTCGACGCCGAGCAACCTGACGAAGTCGCCATCGAAGAAGGCTTCTACGGCAAGAACGTCAAAGTCGCCATGAGCCTCGGACAAGCGCGTGGAGCGGTACTCTTGGCCTGCACCCTTAAGAGCATCCCGGTCTTCGAATATTCGCCGCGCGAAGTCAAATTATCAACAACGGGCAGGGGATCAGCGTCCAAGGATCAAGTGAATTACATGATCAAAGCACTTCTGGATGTCAAGGAAATCGCCGGACCCAACGACGTCTCCGACGCACTCGCAGTCGCTTACTGCCACTATCAACGCCGAGAGAAGAAATTTTGATATCATCACTCACCGGACGTCTAACCGTCAAGATGCCTGACAAGGCGGAAATCGTTGTCGGCGGAGTCGGCTATCGCGTTTTGATTCCGTTGTCGACCTATCAGGCTTTGCCCGATCTTGGTAGCGAAGTGACACTTGCCACCTCGATGCAAGTGCGCGAAAATGCGATTGACCTAATTGGTTTTTCGACGCAAGCTGAACGCGAAGTGTTCGAGGTCCTGATTGGGGTCTCCGGCGTCGGTGTTAAACTCGGTTTGACGATTTTGTCGGGTATAAAGATAGAGGACCTGTTCCGGTCGATCCTCGAAGAGGATAAATCACTGCTCTCGACAATCTCCGGCATCGGTCCCAAGACCGCCGGCAGATTGGTGCTTGAGCTGAAAGATAAAGTTGCCAAGATTGTTGCCACGACCGGAATCGGAGCAACGCACCGGCTTAATCAAGTGGAAGAGGCCGTGCTCGCTTTGGAAGCTCTCGGCTACAGCCGTTACGAAGCCCGCAAGGCCGTCGAGGTTGCGGTCAAAGAAATCGGCTCGAATCACAATTCGGAAGTGATCATCCGCGAAGCCCTCAAGGTTTCGGCAACATAAAGGAAGAATGAAAGAGCGCATCACCACACCGGAAATTATCCAGGGTGAAACCGAACTCGACGTCACCCTCCGGCCATCGAAGTTCGATGAGTTCATCGGACAGGCAAAGGTCGTGGACAATCTCAAGGTCTTTATTCAGGCCGCCAAACAACGCGGCGAGGCGCTTGATCATGCCTTATTCTATGGTCCCCCCGGACTCGGCAAGACCACGCTGGCGTTTATCATCGCCAACGAACTCGGTGTCGGCATCAAATCAACGTCGGGTCCGATTCTCGAAAAAGCCGCTGACCTTGCAGGAATACTTACCAATCTGAACGAACGCGACGTTTTATTTATAGATGAAATTCATCGCATCAATCGCGTTGTCGAAGAATATCTCTATCCGGCGATGGAGGATTTCACGCTCGATATCATGATCGACAAGGGGCCCGCCGCACGGTCAGTGAAATTACCACTCAAGCCATTTACGCTGATCGGTGCTACCACAAGAGCCGGACTTCTGACCTCGCCAATGCGCGCGCGTTTCGGTGTCGTCGGTCGCTTGGACTACTACAGCGCCGAAGATATTGGCCGCGTGATTACTCGCTCGGCACGTATTCTCAAAGTCGAAATCGAAACCGGGGGAACGAGCCAGATTGCCAAACGCTCGCGCGGAACACCGCGAATTGCCAACCGGCTCCTCCGCCGTTTGCGCGATTTTGCCGAGGTTCACGGCGATGGCCGCATCACCGAACAACTGGCGCACGACAGTTTGGAACGCTTGGACGTCGATGAACTGGGGCTGGATGATATGGACAAACGCATTCTTAGTGTCTTGATCGAAAAATTCCACGGCGGACCGGTCGGCTTGAGCACGCTGGCGGTGGCTGTTGGCGAGGAAGCCGAGACGCTGGAGGAAATCTACGAACCGTTTCTAATACAAGAGGGACTTTTGGAAAGAACTCCGCGCGGCCGCACGGCCACCAACGCGGCGTTCACGCATATGAAGTACGATCAGAGCGCTTTCAAACAGGGGCGTTTGTTGTAAGAAAATTTCGAGCACTGTTAGATTTGGTACAATTCTTTTCAAAGACGGGTTATGGAGAAAATTACTTTTCAATTACCGGATGACTTGATCGCTCAGCATCCGCTGGAACGACGCGACCGCTGCAAACTGCTTCATCTGGACCGCTCCAGCGGCGAGATGAAGGAACACGTGTTTGCCGATATCGTGAATCTGCTGCGACCGGACGACTTGCTGGTGCTGAACGACACCAAGGTCCAGCGCGCACGCCTCTTTGGCGTCGGCGGTCAGGCTGGCCGCAAAGTCGAAATCTTCCTCGTGGACAAGCTCAAAGACGACGAATGGCTCTGTCTTGTGCGTCCGGGCAAAAAGGCCCACAACGGCGACAAGTTCTACTTCTCGGCGCGCGAATACTGCGAAATCATCAGCATCCTTGCCGATGGCTCGCGCCGCGTCCGCTTTGTCGGCGCTCCCGCGAGCGAAATCATGGAAAAATTCGGCCACACGCCGCTGCCGCCGTACATTAAGCGCGACGACACTTCGGTCGATAGAAAGATGTATCAAACTGTCTACGCGAACGAGGGATTCTCCATTGCCGCGCCGACAGCCGGATTACATTTCACCGAGGAGTTGCTGGCCGATGTCGAAAAAACCGGTACGGAGATTTGCCGCATCCGCCTCGATGTCGGACGCGGAACATTCAAGATGATCGAGACCAAGACTTACGAAAAACTCGTAATGGATCCCGAGGAATACTGGATCTCCGAAGAATCCGCCAAGCAGATCAATACGGCAATGAAAAAGGGTCGTCGCATTGTCGCGGTCGGCTCGACTGTCACTCGCACGCTCGAGGGCTGTTTCCAGAGCAACGGCGAAATCAAGGCCTCGCACGACGAAACCGACATTTTTATTTATCCGGGCTTTCAATTCAAAGTCGTGGGGGCGATGATCACGAATTTTCACCTTCCGGAATCGTCGCTTCTGGCGATGGTCGCAGCCTTTGCCACGCCGGAGCAGATTATCACCGCTTATAGCCTTGCCGTGGCGAACCGCTATCGATTCTACTCCTACGGCGATGCAATGTTGATTTCATGAAAAATTATGCCATCATCACGGCCGCCGGCAAAGGCACACGTTTGCCCGGCGCGGTCGCCAAACAATTCCGTCCCATCGGCTCCAAACCGCTTCTGGCCTGGACCATCGACAAATTCGAACAATGCCCATCCATCGACGCAATTCATCTCGTCGTCTCCGGCGAGGACTTGAACTACACGCACGAAGCTGTCGTCGACCGTTTCAAATACAAAAAAGTTGAACGCATCGTCGCCGGCGGCAAAACGCGTTTTGACTCGATTTTATGCGGCCTGCGCTCGGTTCCCGAAACCGCGAATCTGGTTTACATCCACGACGGCGTGCGCCCGTTGGTGAGCATTGCCGAGATTGAAGCAGTCGGCAAGGAAGCCGAAGCCTACGATGCCGCCATTCTTGCCGTGCGCCAAACCGAGACCCTCAAGCGCATTGAGGACGGTTTCGTCATCGCCACGCTCGATCGCGACAAAATCTGGGTCGCGCAGACGCCGCAGGTGTTCAAGTACGAAGCCATCATTTCGGCGTATATTCAGGCGCTCGAATCGAAGCGCGACTTTACGGATGAGTCCGCGGTGTGCGAGGCATTCGGCATCAGTGTCCGCATCGTCGAAGGCTCCACCGCCAACATCAAAGTCACCACCCCCGAAGACCTCGACCTTGCCCGCAAGCTCTTGACGATGGAGTAGGGGGCGTTCCATTTCCGTCATTGAGTAGAGGACATCACATAACCGTCATTCCCGCGGAAGCGGGAATCTAGTTCGTAGGTCAAAACCCCTTATGGCACACTCTCGATGATAGAATGTTCTCTGCGGGGTTTTGACATTTATCTTCCTCCTTCAATTGTCGAAACCCCTCGAAATCCTGTGTGCGAATTGACTTGCCGAAAATAGGTGTTTCGACCTACTTTGACTTGTCAATAAGTCGGGAGCACTATTCTCTTGGCATATTGGACTTCGAAGGGAAGGTCGTAATAATGATTCACAACACTTCGACAACTTTCGGAAGATGGAGCGTCAAGCTCTTCCGGTTTGTATTTCTGTCCGCTATTGCGATTCTCTCCGTTGTAGGAGAAATCTCTTGCTCATCGAAGGACTCTGATTTCGATAGCCTCTTTGCGAAGAGTCGTGAATTTGTTAAAAGTAGCCAGTATGCTGAAGCTCTCCCGTTTGCTGAACAAGCGTTCACCATTGCCATGCGAGAATTCGGCTGGCGTAATGAGTCGACCCTGAATGTTGCACACAATCTTGGCCTAATTCTTAGCGAAGTCGGCCCGTTTGATCGCGCAGAGTCGTTGTTAGTTGCCACTGCTGGATACGACTCTCTTGTCTTCGGTCCACAAAGTGGCGCACTAGCACTTACTTTCTTCAATCTTGCAGGAGCCTACAATAAACAAGAGAAATTTAGCAGAGCGATTGAATACTATGAGAGGGTGCTAAGTCTCCGCAGCGGGTCGAAGCACGCAACGCTCGCAATGTCTAACCGATTCCTTGCTGACATTTACACGGAAATGGGATGGCCGAAGAAGGGATTGGAATACGCCGATCGAGCATTCGAACTTGAAAGCAAGTTACTGAGCAAAATGTCCCCCGACCGGACTGTCAACCTGTTGATTGCCGCGGAAGCGCTGGCTCAAATTGGGGATTATCGTACGGCGGATACACTTCTCCAGTATGCGGGGCGAATAGGTGAAGCCTATTGGGGAAAAAAGTCGAATTTCTTTGCTCTGTGGTATCTGGCGAAAGGGGGAAGGTACTCTGCAATGGGAAGTTTCGATTCCGCTTCGACCTGTTATCACTCTGCTCGAGACCTCATCAAGTCTCTTGGAGTAGACGCGCCGCGTCGAACGGCGCAGGCGTTCGTTGGGCTTGCAGAAACAGAGTCGAAGCTCGGTAATCCTAATTCGGCATTGGCATATTGCGATTCCGC
>CAUJJY010000279.1 GCA_963205155.1 Candidatus Zixiibacteriota bacterium
CGGCATTGGCATAATGCAGAATTTTGGTCCGCGGATCATAATCAGCTACAAACAGTGTGGCGAACTTGTCGGTGATCTCTTCCTTCTGCAATAGCTCGTTGACATTGACCAGAATCTGCCCCAATGGCAAATCGTGGCGGATTTCAGTACGGATCGCCGCGTGAATCTGGCTGATCAGCAGCGCCGCCGGAACACCTTTGCCAGAGGCATCCGCAATTACCATGGCAATCGTCCCGCGCCGCGTCTTAATGAAATCGAAATAGTCTCCCCCGACTTCCAGCGATGGGTCGGAGAATGCCGAGAAGTGAAAATCATCTCCCGACGGAAAGACCTTGGGCAGAAGGTCGATCTGAATCGTGCGGGCAATGTTCATCTCTTCTTCGAGACGCTGCTTTTCGATCGACTCGCGATACAGTCGCGACGTGTTAATCGCCAGCGAGAGCTGATCGGCAATAATCGAAATCGTGGTCACGTCTTCGTAATTCAGCCGGTATCCGGAAACTTTGTCTGAAACAGCCAGACACCCGAGAATCTCGTCTCCTGAAATCATCGGCGCCACAAAACGTGCCCGTCGCGCCGCCAGTCGCTGAAGGAAGACGGACTGCGGAAATGCACCCGACAATTCGTCAATGTTGTTCACTCCGCTTCGCCGGGCCAATTCCGCCATCAATGGCGCTTCAATGTCCATCGCTTCCCATTCTTCTTCATCAGCGGAAGCCGTCACATTGGTGACTCCGTTGTTACTGGCCGTTCGCGCAAATATGTACACTCTTTCCAACAGGAGTTGGCGCGAAAGTACTTCGTGCGCAAGCGAAAACACCTCGTCGAGCTTGAATACCGAGGCTACTTTGCGGCTGAAGGTCTGCGAAATGTTGCGATAATCCGACTTGTCGCGAATGAAAAATTTCCGAATCAGTTCATCGACCTGGCTCATTACCGACGGGAAGAGTATCAACGCAATAATGATGAAGACAATGTCCAGCCCGGGAACATCAAAACCGAACAGGTACTTCACGATATCTTCGAACTGCCGGATGATCAGCACGTAGGCGCCGACCACCATCGCCGAAGACACTGTATACACCAGCGACTGCCGTACAATCAGACGTACATCCATAAAACGGTAGCGCACGATCGCAAAGACAATCGATCCGCAACCGATCACCAACGCGAGGATGGTGATGAAATTCTGCCACTCGTTACTCAAAGTCAGGATGCCGATCGCCGGCATGATGAACGCAATGACATACATCGCCAGGGCTGCGATGATTCCGTAAATGACGATCTGCACCTGCTTGCGCAACTGCACGGCCATCACGCGTTTGGTGGCATAGTAAAGAATCACTGCGGCGATGATGACATAGACAAAGTTCACGATCGAGAACAGCTTGATGTGGCTGTCGAGCAAGATCGAGAAACCAGTGGCGATCAGTGTGAACACCGTCTCCAACGGCTCGAAGATTGCCTTTCCGAAAGCACCCATCTTCTTGGGATCCACAAGCCGTACCAGCTCGTCGGGATCGCTCAAGATCGTTGTTAGGGCCAGATGGAATAAGTGGGGTACGAAAATCAGGTACTTCAAACGCGCAAAGCGGTTGTAGAAACGCAATGTCGAAGGAAATACCAATGCGAAGAACACTAACTGCGGAAAGAACAATTCCCAGACGTAAACCAGATTGTAAATCGGTCCGCGGCTGGTGATGGCGTCACCGATGAATATCCCGAATCCGTAAAACAACGGGCCGAACGCCGCAAAGCCGAACATCAACGCCGTCACACGATTGATGCGCTTGCGCGGGTCTTCCCGGAATATCAATACGGATATTATGAACAACAGGGTCGCACACGCGAGGTAGACGACCGCTATGATCAATTCGAGATTCACATCCCCTCCCGAAACCGGGATTAGGTGATCTTCTTCACGAGTGTCACTGTCGTGCCGCCGCCGTTCGCGGGTGTGATTTCGAGGCGGTCCATCAGGCTACGCACAATGAATATGCCGCGCCCGACCTCGCGCAAAAGGTTCTTCTCATCGAGAGGATTTTCGATCGTCTCCGGATTGAAGTAGCTCCCCTGATCGCTTATGACAATCATGACTTCTCCATTGGTGAAGCTCATCGTCAATGTGACTGTCTTGTCAGGGTCTTCCTTGTTGCCGTGGATGATGCCGTTATTGGCAATCTCCGTGGCACAAATCGCAATGTCGGCAATGATCGAGTCGTCAACATTGCGTGAACGCAGTCGCGACTCGACAAACTCATCAATCTCCCCAATCAAACTGGGGTCGGACGGCACAATAATCGTGTCGCCCTTAATTTCCGGCTTCAGCATAACCGCTTTGCGCTTACGCTACTTGGCGGCGTTGACTGCTTCTTCAGCCGAATCGTAGGAGTCAAACACGGTGACCAACTTGGTGATCGTCAACAATGACTTAATCTTGTCGGTAACGTTGGCCAACTTCAGATCGCCGCCGGCTTCTTTTACCGTCTTCAGGCAGGAAATCATGATTCCCAAACCGGTCGAGTTCATCCAATCAACTTCGGCAAGGTCAATGACAACCTTCTTCTTGTTGGCATTAACGTAATCACGGATCGATTCTTTCAGAGCGGTGGCGTCAGGTCCGCCCATGATTTTACCCTTCGGCTCAAGTACAACGACACCATCCTGTTCGCGGCTGTTCAGCTTCATATTATCCTTTCAATTGTGGAAATCTGGAACCGACCGGGTTGAAACCGACCGGGCGCACTTTACTGCCTGTAAGATTAAGATATTTGAGGGTTTGTGTCAATCAAATTGGGGGGCGGTGTATTCCTGTTGACTTTGGAAGATCTAAGTTAGAGGTTGCTGAAAAGGCTAGACGTGTCTTCCCCGCGAAAGGGACTGTTGAAAAAGTGTCAGCATCGCCAAGTGAGCCGTCAGGAATCCCTTCCTGACGGCGTTTTGTGCGGAAGGAAAGGGTTCCGTCAGCCTCGCTTTGGGCCTTTTCAACAGTCCCGAAAGCGGCTGCCGAAGGCGTCCAGCAGATCTCGCTTCCAAAGCCAGTGAAATTCGTGGTAGTGCCCTCCTAACTTTTGAGAACCCGGACTCGGATTAAATTCCGGACACAACTCAGACGACAAATCTCATAGGTGCCATTGTGGAAAAGATCATTCCCTTCAAATGCTCGAAATGCGGCACGCAGTTTGAACCGTCTGACGGCGGCCAGTGCGAAGAATGCTTAGAACTCTTCTGTCTGAGCCACATTAATCGCGTTGTCGTATATGGCAAATCTTTGCATCTTTGCACGAATTGCAGCAACAAACATAAGGCGACGATGACCCCGAAGCACAGTGGATTGCCAATGGACACCGATTCGACAAAAATCAACTACCCGATTTTCCTTGCCGGACAATACGACTACATGCTCACCGTCGTATCCGAATCTGACCTGAACTATCACGTCGAAGAGAACGATGTGGAACCAGGATTTCCCGAATATCACGGATGGGACTACAAGGGCAGACCGATAAGCCTTTACTGGAAAGAGGACCGCGTTCTTGCTGCTTACACATCGGAACAGCTTGACTTCGACGGCTTGATTAACTCAATAATGACCTATGTCAGGAGATTTGGCGGCAACCTGCCTGAAACTCCTGCCGACATCAAAGCTGATCCAGAAGCTCTTTTCAAGTGGGCGGATGCTTTAGTCGAGAGCCATTACCAGGAGACTCGGCTTTTCACACGGCTGCGCCGGTGGGTGAAGAACTTGATGCATTCTGACAAGTAATACCGTCATCACTTCGCCAAACGGCCTCCATTTGCTATTTCCCCCCGAACTGATTATCCTTACCGCCGACAATAGACTTGTACCCGAATACTGGAGACTCACTTCTTGAAAACGGCCAATTGGACTTTCGATTCATCAAGCGAATTCGACTTCATGCTCTTCTACCAGAGCCTCGTCGACTATTGGCTTTCCCCCTCGGTGAACCGCACTGTCGCTTCGACTGCGATCCGCAACATCGCCTTGCAAAGTCGCGCCGGTAAGAAGTTGCTCGAGAAGTGCTTGCCTGTCCTGATGCGCGAAGTCCATTCCTGCTCCGATGCCGAGCGCTCCGGCGGTCGCCGTGCCCTCGCGTTGCTCTACAACGAAATCGAGCAAGCCGTCAAGGGTCGCACCATCTCCAAAGTCTATGTCTCTCTGCCGGAACGCGGCAACTTCCGCGCTACAACCAAGTCGCCGCTCAAAGAAGTCGGTGCGCCCAGCGACCACGACCGCCGTCATGTCTTTGCCGATTTCTTCTCTAAAAACTTCATCCAGGATTTGCTCAACAGCCTTCGCGATGGCGACCAACAATGTGACTACCTATGCGAGGTCGGCTGCGATCCCGACAATTTCGGCGGAAGCATCCAGCAGGCGGCACGCAAGTGGCAGTTGAACATGTTCAATCACTTGGACAACTTGTTCATGGGACCAGCGCAGGAAAACCGCTCACTCGGGTCTCGCGGCGTCGCTATCGATCCAGCGCCCTGGCAAATCGGCTTGCGCGATATCATCCGTCGCGATCTGACCGACATCCTCGGTACCCGCCAGAAAATCAACCCCCTTATCGCTCTCGACATCGAACAGCGCGCGATTCAAGCCTTGACGAAAGCGCCGATTCGCTAAATTTCGACAATCGCCAACTTCGCCGAAGCATCCGTAACGGTACGCCCTGCTCCCAAATATCCCACCGGGCGCGATACATACCGAATACCGTCGATTGTGACATCTTTCGCGACATGCGAATGTCCAAAGAACACATGCGAAATCTTGCTGTTCGAGCGAATTACTCGCTCGATTTCCACGCTGCCGTGATACGCATTGAAGTAATCATGCGGTATCGAATCACGATACTCCAACAATCCGCGATTCGGCACGAAATGCGTAACCACCACAATTTGGCGTACCGATTCTCCCGCCAGTTGATCAAGTTGTTGCGAAAGCGACTTAGCCATCAAAGTCGAAATCTCGATATCCGACAGACACAGATCGTTGCGCGTGAAACCGCTCATCTTTGCCGAAAGATCCTTAAGCCACCACACGTATTGCATGTCATTCCAAAGGAAATTCTTCCCACTACTTGGGCTTTGCCACTTACCTACGCGGTACTGCTCCAACGTGGTCGTATCGTCAAACTTGGGATTTCGAAACGAGTAGTCAAACCAACCCATGCAACCCGCAAATCCGATGCCCTCAATAATCACCGCCTTTTCGAAGAGAAACTCGAATCCGTTTTCAGCGGCAACCTTCGGTAGAATCTGCCGGTACTTTGCGCCCGAGTCTTTGCCGTTGAGAATATCCGACTTTGACTCAATCCAGATGTCGTGATTCCCCGCGACTACCAGCTTTCGGCATTTCACTTCCACAAAGCTTCCCAATGCCCACCCGAAATCTGTCGGCGAAGCCGCAATATCACCACCAAGGATCAGCACATCCGGCTTCGCGGCAACTGCCGACTCTTTCAAACGCGCGACCAGTTCTCGATTCTCGTTTGAGTAGTCAACGTGGAGATCCGAAGTGTAGGCAATCCTGATCATTGATTGTCGCTGATACCTTCCGCGTTACACCTTTTGCGCATGCAGTATGTAGCTCAACGGCAGCATCTTCCCGGTCTTTTCGATATGCTCCCACATTGAAGAAATATCATGCGGGTACTCCTTGAACGATTTGATCTGGATTCCGCCTTTTATTAATCCCGTGATGATCGTCCCCATCGTGTGAAAGAACCAATAGGAAACTTCCCCGCGATAGCTCTTTCCGCCCCAGTAATCAAATCCGGTGTCGTCCGCCATTGGTTCATCATTGAAGTACCGATTAACGATCTTCAGCGGGTCAACGCGATTCTCGGCATCGAAAATCTCCGCAATTGGATGTTGCTCGTAGATCAGAACCTCCCCGCCGGGCGCAAGCAGCCGCGCCACAACCGTGAAAAATGACAACAAATCCGGCATCCAACCGAAAACCCCGATCGAAATGTAGATGAAATC
>CAUJJY010000280.1 GCA_963205155.1 Candidatus Zixiibacteriota bacterium
CGACACCGTGGAGCGGGTCGGTATTCGTCCCGAGACCAAAGCGGTGGTTGTCACCGGTGTCGAGATGTTCCGCAAGTTGATGGATCAGGCGCAGGCGGGCGATAATATCGGTCTGTTGTTGCGCGGTATGGATAAAGAAGAAATCGAACGCGGGATGGTCTTGGCTGCGCCGAAGAGCATCACGCCGCACATGAAGTTCAAGGCGGAAGTGTACATCCTTTCGAAAGAAGAGGGTGGCCGTCATACGCCGTTCTTTAACGGTTATCGTCCGCAGTTTTATTTCCGCACGACGGACGTAACCGGTTCGGTGACGCTGCCGGCGGGAATCGAAATGGTGATGCCGGGCGACAACGTGCAGATGGTCGTTGAGTTGTTGACGCCAGTCGCGATGGAGAAGGAACTGCGTTTCGCTATTCGCGAAGGCGGTCGTACTGTCGGTGCCGGCGTAGTCTCGGAAATTATCGCGTAACTGTATTTTGTGGAGATTGCTTCCTTCTATATAAGTAGTGGCAGTGGGAGACACGAGTAGGCCAGTAGCTCGAATTGGTAGAGCGCCGGTCTCCAAAACCGGATGTTGGGGGTTCGAATCCCTCCTGGCCTGCCATATAAACTGATAGGGTAATATGAACCTTAGAGAAAAAATCGTAAACTATTACGAAGAGACGATTCTGGAACTGAAGAAGGTTTCCTGGCCGACCAAGGCGGAGATCAAGGGTTCCACTATTGTTGTGATTATCACATCGATTGTTCTCGCGGCGTTTACGTTCGGCGTGGATAGCGCGCTTAGCTGGGTAACGCGAACAATGTTGGGAACATGATGTCAAAGCACTGGTACGCAGTTCACACTTATTCCGGTCAGGAACAGAAGGCGAAACGCCATCTGGAGAAAATGATCACGGTCGAGAGTCTTCAGGACAAATTCGGCGAAATCCTAATACCGACGGAAGAAGTCACGGAGATGAAGCAGGGCAAGCGGTCGACCTCGACCAAGAAGTTCCTGCCGTCGTATTTGTTGATTGAAGTCGAATTGGACAAGATCATGGAGCAGAAAATTGTCGGGACGCCCGGGATCACGAATTTTGTCGGATCAGCGGGGAAGCCGACGGCGCTGCGCCGCGACGAAGTTGACCGGATGGTCGGGAAGATGGATTCCCGCCGCGAGGTTGAGGTTGATGAAGTACCGTGGCATGCCGGTGATCAAGTGAAAGTTATCGATGGTCCGTTCTCGGATTTCTCGGGATTCATATCGGAGATAAATGTCGAGCGGAAGAAAGTAAAAGTAATGGTCTCCATCTTCGGACGTCCGACTCCGGTGGAGTTGGACTTCCTGCAAATTGAGTCGGTCTAAGAGGAGTATTTGTCGTGGCAAAGAAAATAGCGGGATTTATTAAGTTGCAGATCACTGCGGGTAACGCGACCCCGGCGCCGCCCGTGGGTCCGGCTCTGGGCCAAAAAGGCGTAAACATTATGGAGTTCTGCAAAGCGTTTAATGCGCGGACGCAGGAACAAGCGGGAATGATTATTCCAGTGGTCATTACCGTTTACTCGGATAAGAGTTTTTCTTTTATCACCAAGACGCCGCCGGCGGCTGTGCTTCTGATTAAAGCTGCCAAGGTCCAAAAGGGTTCCGGCCAACCGAATCGTGACAAGGTTGGCAAAGTGACGCAACAGGCAATTCGGGAGATCGCTCAACTAAAAATGCAGGACTTGAATGCTGCTTCCGTCGAGACTGCAATGAGTATGATCGCTGGCACCGCCCGCAGCATGGGACTGGAAGTGGAGAAGTAATTAATGAGGCACGGTAAGAAATATAGAGCGGCCAGTGAGAAGCTCGGCAGTCAGAACAATCTGACGCTGGAGCAGGCCGTTAAGTTTATCAAGGAGAACGCGAAAGCCAAGTTCGACGAGACCGTCGAGATGGCGGTGCGTCTGGGCGTCGATCCCAAACAGGCGGATCAGATGATTCGCGGCACAGTGTCGCTTCCGAACGGAACCGGCAAGAAAGTGCGCGTCCTGGTGATCGCCAAGGATCAAAAGCTGGACGAAGCTCGCGACGCCGGAGCCGATTATGCCGGCAACGACGAATTCTTAGAGAAGCTCAAGGGCGGATGGGCAGAGGTGGATGTCATCGTCTGCACACCCGACATGATGGGCAAGCTCGGACCGCTCGGAAAGGTGCTTGGACCGAAAGGTTTGATGCCGAATCCGAAGGCGGGAACGGTTACTGCGGATGTCGCGAAAGCCGTCAAGGAAATCAAAGCCGGTAAGATTGAATACCGTGTCGACAAGACCGGAAATATCGGTGTGCCGATCGGCAAAGCGTCATTCACTGAAGAAGCTTTGGTGCAGAATGCAGCGACGATCATGGAAGCGATCATCAAGGCGCGTCCGTCGTCGGCCAAAGGCACGTATCTTAAGAATGTCGCGATGAGTTCAACGATGGGCGTTGGGATCAAAATATCAACCGCCGATCTGATGGCTCGCAACAAGGCGTAGGCGAAGGAGTAATAGAGAAATGCCAAATCAAGAAAATGTCGATAAAGTCGCCGCCTTAACGGAGACATTCAAAGCCGCGCAGTGTGTGGCGGTTGCCAACTACACCGGTTTGACGGTGGAGAAAGCGACCAAGTTGCGCAGTGATCTGCGCAAGCGCGATTTCAAATATGTGGTCGCGAAGAACACGCTGCTTAAGATTGCGGCGAAGGAAGCCGGATTCAACGGTCTGGATTCGTTCCTCAAGGGTCAGTCGGCGGTCGCGTTCGGCACCGATGATCCGGGAGCACTGGCCAAGATCCTGTTCGATTTCGGCAAGGAGTCGCAGAAGTTTGAAGTTCGTGCCGTCTATGTAGAAGGCAAAGTATTCAGCGGCGCAGATGTCGAGCGGATTGCCAAATTGCCGAGCCGCGATGTGTTGGCTTCGCAGTTAATCGGCAACTTGAATGCGCCGATTTCGTCGTTCATCGGCACGCTTGACGGAGTGATTCGCAAGTTCGTGGGTACGTTGGACGCAATGAAAGAGAAGATAGCTAATTAACTTATCATAGTTTGCCCGCGGCCAACGTCTGGTTGATGCCCAGGCGGCCGATCGTGCTTACGCACTCGCGGTTGGCGGTCCGAATGAAGGCAACAGAATTCAGTAAGGAGTAGAGAAGTGTCAGAGAAACTTGAGAAACTGGTAGAGGACATTGCCGGACTTACGGTCATGGAACTGTCTGATTTGTCTACCAAGTTGCAGGATAAGTTCGGTGTCAGCGCGGCCATGCCGATGATGGCGGGTCCGATGATGGGCGGCGGCGGCGGTGCAGCCGAAGCAGCGGTTGAAAAGACCGAATTCAATGTTGTTCTTATTTCCGCAGGCGACAAGAAGATCCAGGTTATTAAAGTAGTCCGCGAGTTGACGGGTCTTGGGCTTAAGGAAGCCAAGGACTTAGTCGATGGCGCGCCCGCGAATGTTAAAGAAGGCATCTCCAAAGATGAAGCGATGAAGATGAAGGAGAAGCTGGAAGAGCAGGGCGCTCAAGTGGACGTCAAGTAATTACGGCGCAAACCATTAAGACCCGGTCCAACAGGCGGTCGGGTCTTTCGCATCTTGGGTTGTCGGGAACTTCCTAACACTTGAGATGTTTTTCTATTTTTACAGCGCTTTGGGTTACGGTGCCCCGCTGATGGTAATTTCGGAATAGTAATCAGGCTTGAAAGCAAAAAATTTAGAGTAGACAGCATCAAGCTTTAAAGGAGAGTGAGCTCTTGGCCAAGATTTCGACTCTTGACCGGCGTTCATACGCCAAACTAAGTTTCGAGGCAGAGATGCCGAACCTCCTCGCGATCCAATTGGAGTCATTCGAAGAATTTCTCCAGGCGGAAATCCCGCACGATAAGCGCAAGCATATCGGATTGCAGCGAGTGTTCACCGAGATTTTTCCGGTGTCAGACATCCGTGAGAATTACCTGGTAGAGTTTGTCCGGTACTCGATCGGCAAGCCCCGGTATTCGATTCACGAATGTCAGGATCGGAACATGACGTATGCGGTTCCGTTGAAGGCGACGCTGCGTTTGATCTCATATGAACAAGCGGAGGATGAAGCGGGGGTAAGGGATCTTAAGAAGAAGAACGAGACAAAGAAGGTAAAGGACGTTATCGAGAACGATGTGTTTCTCGGTGAATTCCCGCTCATCACGGATCAGGGAACCTTCATTATTAACGGTTCGGAGCGCGTGATTGTCAGTCAGCTTCACCGTTCGCCGGGCGTGTTCTTCGATGACGAGATCCATCCCAACGGCAAACGCCTCTATGCGGCGCGCATCATACCTTATCGCGGCAGTTGGGTCGAGATCAATCTCGATGTTAACGACATCATGTATGTGTCTTCCGACGGACGCAAGAAATTGCCGGTGACGACGTTCCTGCGCGCACTGGGATATTCGACCGATGAAGACATCCTCAAGCTGTTTTACGATTTCGACGCCATTTCCATTTCGAGCCGTTCTTATGCCAAGGCGCAGGGCAAGCTGTCAGCCCAAACCGTGGTCGATCAGGAATCGGGCGATGTGTTGGTGTCGGCTTCCGAGGAGATTACCGAAGCGACTGCGCTGAAATTGGTAGAGGCGGGAATCAAGGAAATCAAGGTTCTCAAGACGGACGCGGCCAAGGATATTCGCGTTATTGGCAACACCTTCAAGAAGGATGTGACCAAGTCTACCGAAGAAGCGCTTGCCAAGATTCACGGGATGGTGCGTCCGGGTGAAGCACTCACGCCGGAAATCGCCGCCAACGTGATGGAGAAAATGTTCTTTGACGCCAAGCGTTGCGATTTGGCAGAAGTCGGCCGCTTCATGCTGAATCAGCGTCTGAAGCTGGACGAACCGCCGACGCAGAATGCGCTGACGCCGAAGGACTTCATTAAGATTATTGATTATCTCGCCAAGCTGCGCAACAGCGAAGGCGGTATTGACGATATTGACCATCTCGGCAACCGCCGTACCCGTACGGTCGGCGAACTGCTTGAGAATCTGTTCTCGGTCGGCTTGTCCCGCGTTGCGCGCACGATTCGCGAGCGGTTGTCGCTGAAGGACACCGACAAGGTGGCACCGCACGAATTGATCAATGCCCGCACCGTGTCATCGGTGGTGGATACATTCTTCGGGTCGTCGCAGTTGTCGCAATTCATGGACCAGACGAATCCGCTGGCGGAACTGACCCACAAACGCCGTCTGTCGGCGCTGGGACCGGGCGGTTTGACGCGCGAGCGCGCAGGCTTCGAAGTCCGCGACGTGCATCACACGCACTACGGCCGTATCTGTCCGATTGAGACGCCGGAAGGTCCGAACATCGGTTTGATTGCATCGCTGGCAACATATGCCCGCATCAATCATCTCGGTTTCCTTGAGACTCCGTACCGGAAGGTCAATCACGGCAAGGTCACGGACCAGATTCTGTATCTGACCGCGAACGAAGAAGACAATTATTATATCGCCCAGGCGAACGAACCATTCGGCGCCGACGGCAAGTTTGTGCATGATGTTATTACGTGCCGTTTCCGTTCGGATTATCCGCAGGTTGAGCCGAAGCGAATTGAATATGCGGACGTCAGTCCGAAGCAGTTGGTTTCGGTGGCAGCGTCATTGATTCCGTTCCTGGAGCACGACGACGCGAACCGTGCGTTGATGGGCTCGAACATGCAACGCCAAGCGGTGCCGCTTCTGGTTACCGATCCGCCGTATATCGGCACCGGTATGGAAGGCAAGGCCGCGCGCGATTCCGGAGCCGTGTTGGTTACCAAGGTGGCCGGCATAGTGACCGAGGTCGATGCCGATCATGTGACAATTCAGCCGGATGCGAAGATCAAGGGAGATGAACTGGGCTTTGTTGAGCCGGTGTCTTATCCGTTGATCAAGTTCAAGCGCTCGAACCAGGACACCTGCATCAACTACCGTCCGATCGTCGATGTCGGCGAGCGGGTGAATCCGGGCGATGCCATTGCCGACGGGCCGGGCGTACACGGAGGCGAACTGGCGCTGGGATACAACGCGCTGGTGGCATTCATGCCGTGGCGCGGATACAACTTCGAAGACGCGATCATCGTCAACGAGCAGTTGGTGCAGCGCGATATTTTCACGTCGATTCACATTGAAGAATATGAACTGCAAGTCAGAGACACCAAGCGCGGAGCTGAAGAAATCACCCGCGAAATTCCCAATGTCTCTGAAGAAGAGCTGTCGCATCTCGACGACATCGGTATTGTCAAGACCGGTACCGAAGTCGAGGCGGGCGATGTTCTGGTCGGCAAGGTGACGCCCAAGGGCGAGACTGAATTGTCGCCGGAAGAGAGACTCTTGCGAGCCATCTTCGGGGAGAAAGCGGCCGATGTCCGTGATGCTTCCTTGAAGGCGCCGCCAGGGTTGAAGGGAATCGTCATCGACACCAAGATCTTCTCACGCAAGGAGCGCTCGGAAGAAGCGAAGAAGCGAGAGAAGGGCGAGTCGGCGGCGATTAAGAAGAAACTCGGCGACCAGATCAAGCAGATCAAGGCGCACTTGAATGAGCGGTTGGAGACAGTGCTTGAAGGTGCAACCTCCAAGACGCTGAAGCATGCTGAAGAAGGCACAGTGCTTCTTCGCGCCGGCCAGAAGTACAAGGAAGGCACACTGGCGGAAGTCGATTTGCTGGCTTGTGTCTGGCAGGACGGCGTATGCAGTGATGCGAAACTTGACAAGAAGGCGCTGAATATTATCAGCGAAGCCGACAAGCTGGTCAAGGATCGCGAAGAGCGGCTCGAGATCGAGTTAGACAAGATCCAGCGCGGTAGCGAGTTGCCTCCGGGTGTCAAGCAGTTGGTCAAGGTCAAGATTGCCATTCGCCGCAAGTTGTCGGTGGGTGACAAGATGGCCGGACGCCACGGCAACAAGGGTGTTATTGCGAAGATTGTTCCGGCGGAAGATATGCCATATACCGCCGACGGAACGCCGGTCGATATCATTCTTAACCCGCTGGGCGTGCCGTCACGTATGAACGTTGGGCAGATTCTCGAAACGCATCTCGGATGGGCTGCGAAGACGATGAATATGCCGATTGCGACTCCGGTGTTTGACGGCGCCAGCATTGATGAAATCAAGGCAGAACTCAAGAAGGCGAACTTGCCGATCAGCGGCAAGACGACATTGTACGATGGCAAGACGGGTGAGGCGTTCGATAACGAAATCACCGTGGGTGTCATCTATATGTTGAAGCTGTCGCATCTTGTCGACGACAAGATTCACGCTCGTTCGATCGGGCCGTACTCGCTGGTTACCCAACAGCCGTTGGGTGGTAAGGCGCAGTTCGGCGGTCAGCGTTTTGGAGAAATGGAAGTCTGGGCGCTGGAAGCTTATGGCGCTGCCTACGCTCTGCAGGAAATGCTGACGGTGAAATCGGACGACGTGGTCGGACGTTCCAAGGTGTACGAAGCGATCGTCAAGGGTGAGAATCCCCCCGAACCCGGCGTTCCCGAGTCGTTCAACGTACTCGTGAAAGAATTGCGGAGTTTGGGTCTCGATGTTGAGTTGGTCGAGAAATGATAAGGATAATTATTGAAGCGAAGGAGGTATCCAGGTGGTCGATTTTTCGGTAAAACAACAGAAGCGACCCTCGGACTTTACCGCGATTAAGATACAATTGGCGTCGCCGGAAGTGATCTTGTCATGGTCCTACGGTGAAGTCACCAAACCGGAAACGATCAATTACCGGTCATTCAAGCCGGAACGTGATGGTTTGTTTTGCGAGCGCATTTTCGGACCTGTGAAGGACTGGGAGTGTTCGTGCGGCAAGTACAAGCGGATCCGTTTCCGGGGCATTGTATGCGATCGTTGCGGTGTTGAAGTGACGCAGGCCAAGGTCCGGCGCGATCGGATGGGTCATATCGACCTAGCCGTGCCGGTTTCGCACATTTGGTATTTCAAGTCGTTGCCTTCGCGCATCGGCTATTTGCTGGATCTTTCGGTCCGCGACCTCGAGAAAATTCTCTATTATGAGAATTACGTGGTTGTGGATCCGGGCAATACCTCCTACAAGGAGAAAGACATTATCACGGAAGAGGAGTTCCAGGAACTGGAGTCCTCGAGCAAGCAGTTCGAAGCGAAGATGGGCGCCGAAGCAATTCAGGCGTTACTGAAGCGCGTCGATATCGAAGAGCTGTCAATCTCGCTACGCGCGCAGGTCAAAGTTGAGACCTCGGTTCAGCGCAAGAAAGACACGCTTAAGAGACTGCGCGTGATTGAAGCTTTCCGTCAGTCCAACAACCGTCCCGAGTGGATGGTGATGACGCGCATCCCGGTGATTCCTCCGGATCTGCGTCCGCTGGTACCGTTGGAAGGAGGACGCTTTGCGACCTCGGATCTCAACGATCTGTATCGCCGCGTGATCAACCGTAATAACCGACTGAAAAAGCTGATCGATATCCGCGCCCCCGAGGTGATTTTGCGCAACGAGAAGCGCATGCTTCAGGAGGCCGTGGATGCGTTGTTCGACAACGGCCGTCGTACCAATTCGGTGCGCGGCGATTCCAAGCGGCCGCTGAAATCGCTGTCTGACTTGCTCAAGGGCAAGCAGGGACGTTTCCGCCAGAACCTGCTTGGTAAACGTGTCGACTATTCCGGCCGTTCGGTAATCGTAGTCGGTCCGGAATTGAAGCTGCATCAGTGCGGTCTTCCGAAGACAATGGCGCTCGAACTCTTCAAGCCGTTTATCATTATGAAGCTGGAAGAGAAGGGCTATGTGCAGACGGTCAAGTCGGCCAAGAAACTGGTCGAGCGCGAGCGTCCGGAAGTGTGGGATATTCTCGAAGAGATTATCGCCGATCATCCGGTCATGCTCAACCGCGCACCCACGCTGCATCGTCTCGGCATTCAGGCGTTTTATCCGGTGCTGGTGGAAGGCAAGGCGATTCGTCTGCATCCGCTGGTTTGCGCCGCGTTCAACGCCGACTTCGACGGTGACCAGATGGCGGTGCACGTGCCGTTATCATTCGAAGCGCAGTTGGAAGCGCGTATTCTGATGCTCTCGGTCAATAACATTCTGCTTCCGTCGAACGGCCGTCCGGTCGCAACACCGTCGCAGGATATCGTTATCGGTATTCACTATTTGACCAAGGAACGCGCCAACGTGAAGGGTGATGGATGTCGCTTCTCCTCAATGGATGAAGTACTCTATGCTCATTCGCAGAAAATGATCGACCTGCATGCCAAGATTAAAGTTGAGCATGAAGGTACAATACTCGAGACAACAACCGGCCGGGTAGTCTTCTATCAGATATTCCCCAAAGGCATGACTTTCTTCAATAAGGTGGCGACGAAGAAGAACCTTGAGGAACTGGTGTTGGCGGCTCACGCCAAAATCGGTTCGGTCCGCACGGCGGATTTCTTGGATAAGCTCAAGACGCTCGGATTCG
>CAUJJY010000281.1 GCA_963205155.1 Candidatus Zixiibacteriota bacterium
TGTTGAAGCTTCACAACTCGAAGAACTAACTGCCTCTGATGAACTTGAGTACTTACTTGATGACCAGCCGCTACAGCTTGTCGACCCCGTTTCCAAATCGGCAGCGGAGTCTGGTTACGCTGGCAGCAGTTCCTATATCTCCCAAATCGGTGTGCGTGACCTGTGGCAGATGGGCTACACTGGTCATGGCCGCCTCGTCTGCAGTTTTGATACCGGTGTCGAAGGCACCCACCCGGCCCTCACCGGTAATTGGAAAGGCAATGATGGCCAGTTCGCCCAGAGTTGGTTTGATCCCTATGGTACCACGACCCCGGTCGACCTCAATGGTCACGGCACTCACACGATGGGCTTAATGGTCGGTCGCGACGGCTCTGACACCGTCGGTGTCGCGTTCAACGCCCAGTGGATGTCTGCCTCCGTAATCGACCGTGGCCAGTCCTTGAATAAGACAGTCTCCGATATTATTGCTGCCTTCCAATGGGCAGCCGACCCCGACGGCAATACACAGACGGTAAGCGACCTCCCCGACGTCATCTGCAATTCATGGGGCATTCCCAAAGGTCTGCTTGCTCCTTGCGATGCGACCTTCTGGCAAGCTATCGACAATCTTGAAGCACTCGGTGTCGTCGTCATCTTCGCCTGCGGTAATGAAGGTCCCAATGCCAGCACAATCCGCAATCCAGCCGATCGCGCGACCGGACCGACTAACTCCTTCTCGATTGGAGCTGTCGATCAAACCCGTTCCGACCTGTTGGTCGCCTCGTTCTCCAGTCGCGGACCTGCAAACTGCGATAACACTAAAATCAAGCCGGAACTCGTCGCTCCCGGAGTTGCGTTGCGTTCGTCCTACAAAGGCGGCGGTTATCGCCAAATGTCGGGCACGTCGATGGCCGCGCCGGTCGTGGCCGGTTGTATCGCCTTGATGCGTGAGTACAACCCCGATGCCACAGTCGCCGAAATCAAGAATGCCCTGATGATGTCCGCGACGGACCTCGGCAGCGTGGGCCAAGACAACGACTACGGATTTGGTTTCATCAATGTGCAAAGAGCCATTGAACTGCTCCCCCAGCCACTCAAGCCGCGTATCCAAGTCGAGGAAGTCAACCTCGCGAATAGCAACTCCGCCATCCTTGAGGTTGGTAATACGACCGAACTTAATCTCACACTTTCGAACCTGTCAATCGATGCTAACAATCTTAGCGGTATTCTCCGCTCGAACAATCAGCACGTTTTCATTCTGTCGAACGAAGCCAGCTTCGGCAGCGCGCCGACCGCAGCCCTCGTAGATAATCTCACCAATCCCTACCTCGTCAAGATTGACCATAGCGCCATTGCCGGCAGCGAGGCAGAATTCACGGTCGACTTCTACAATCCGCAATTCGGATATCTCAACAGCGCTGATTTCAAGATTGTTCTCGGACAGCCGACGATAGGCGGTTCTTCCACGATTGCCACCAATCGATTGAGCGCTGAAGTCACCAATTTCGGTTTGAGCCGCAGGCTCTATGACATAGCGTCCGCAGTTGACCCGCTTAGCGTAATGAGCCTGATGATCGCCGACGCCAACGGAACAGTTTATGACGCATTGGCCGATGGAATCGACTTCCGGGCAACGGACAGCATCCTTCTAAACCAGTTTGGTACGGCTACTGAAGTTCACACCGGCTTTGTGACATCGGATAATGCCTATCGCATCGATCAAACGGCCACCGTCTTCGACGAGATCACCAGGAGCAATTTCGTTCTGGTCGAATATGAAATCAGCGGCGGCAATGCTTCCACCCAGTCGGTTACAGCGCTTGCCCTTGCTTGTGATTTCGATTTCGGCGGTGGGGAAGCAGTAGTACAGGACGGAAACGACTATATCATTCGCAGTAGCTCATTTGACCGCTACATTGGAATCCGCATTCTTCCAGCCGAAAATCGCTTCGGCATTGCGGTCGACGGATCAATTCTCAAGGCCGGATTAATGAGCACAATTGACAAGTTCGACCTGCTAACCGCCGGTCAATCAATCGCGGACCCAACCAATAGTGACAATGCGCTCTTTGCCGGAATCAGCGCAATTGGCGCGGAAGCTGGACAAGAACTGCGAATCGGCTTCGTAATCGCCAGCGGTAACAGCATCGAGGAAATCCGCGTCGCCCTGCAAGCCGGTGAAGGCGCCTACGCTCAGGCGACGGATGTCGACGACAGTGACAACTCAATCCTGCCAACCGACTTCACCTTACAGCAAAACTTTCCGAATCCCTTCAACCCCGAGACTCGCATCGATTTCGCCCTTCCGGTAGCCGGGGCTTACCGCTTTGAGATCGTGAATTCGCTTGGACAAATCGTCAACGCAATCTATGTTGACAATGCTGCGGCGGGTCCACACGCCTTTACCTGGAACGGCAAAACCGCTAACGGTCTTGATGCCGGTTCCGGTGTTTACTTCTACCGACTCACATTTAACGGAAACTCCCAGACCCGTAAGATGGTTTTAATGAAGTAGGACTAAGCAAAACGGGTGGCTGGCGCGTACGTACTGAAGTGAGGAAAGTGACTGTGACATTGCTGCCTGATTTGAAAAAGTTTCCCCTCTTCCGCCTAAGCCTGTCAAGCGGTCTTCTCGCGCTTGTTCTACTCTGGCAAACCGTGCCTGTGACAGCCCTGACAATTTCGCCGGAGTTGCGCTCCCAACTCGAGGCCAATGGTGCGTGGAATGAGTTCAGCCGCAAGTTTGCAGCTTGGCATGAGCAGTTGGCCAATCAGCCGGCGGGGATTAATCTGCAGAATATCCTGGCCAAGTCCACTGCGGCCGGAGCCCAGAAGACAATTCGCGTTTGCGTCCTACTGGTTGATTTTTCCGACAATCCCGCTTCCGGCGGCGCCCAGGCAAATGTCACTGCGTCAACCGTCGATCAGATTCTCTTCTCGCAAGGGGTCACACAATTCGGCAGCATGACCGATTTTTACCTCGAAAGTTCATATGGTCAGTTTCTTGTAGATGGTGATGTCTTTGGCTGGTTCCGTATGCCCAAGACCTATGCGCAGTATACCGGCGGCGGGAGCGGCATGCAGGCGGCCGAACCGAACGCGCGCACCTTGACCAAGGATGCCATCATTGCCGCCGACCCAAATGTCAATTTTGCCCCGTATGACAACGATGGTGACGGGTTTGTCGACGCGGTGTTTGTCGTTCACTCCGGTCAAGGCGCAGAGGAAACCGGCAGTCCTAACCAGATTTGGTCACATCGCTGGTCCACCGCAGGACCGGTGCCCACGGGTGATGGCAAAGCGGTTTTCAACTACATTGCAGTCCCGGAAGAAGTACTCGGCGGCGCCCTGCGTGTCGGAGTTTATGCGCACGAATTCGGCCACATTCTCGGTCTGCCTGACCTGTATGACGTCAATGAAAACTCAACCGCACCCGGTTTGGGTAATTGGTCATTGATGGCAGGCGGTTCCTGGAACAACGCTCAACGTACACCGGCTCAATTCGATGGCTGGTGTAAGCACGTGCTTGATTCATTGCACGGCTCATTTGGCAAGACAATCGAGGTTAGCGGCAATCTTACCAATGTAGTTCTCAATAGTGCCGTCTCCGATTCGATTCGTTATCGAATCAAAGTGCCGGGTGGAAATGGCAAAGAATATTTCATCATTGAGAATCGTCAACGGGTTGGCTTTGACTCGTTCATCCCCGGATCAGGTTTGATGATATTACACTGCGACGACAACCTTCCGGGATCGAATAATCAGCAGTCTTTCGGCCATTGGCGAATCTCGCTTGAACAAGCCGACGGCGCCAACAACCTGGAGAATGATAACAACTCCGGCGATGGCGG
>CAUJJY010000282.1 GCA_963205155.1 Candidatus Zixiibacteriota bacterium
GGTACTTCCCAACACTGGAGGATAGTGACCTTCCGGCCCGGGTCGCGACGCCGCTGGCGGAGAAGCTATTCGCAGTGAAGCCACTGCCGTTAAGCATTACTTATCGAGGAGCTTCAGACTGGATTGCCTACAAGGCTAATAAGCTGGGATATTCGGGGCTGTACATGCGTTCGCCGTCGACCGATCAGGAAGTTACGCTGGTAAAAGGTGAGCGCTCACCGGCGTTTGAGTCTCTGCATTTGCTGCAGTCCAAAATTTCCGGCACTGATGATGGGCGCATTGTTTTCGTATCGAAACGATATGAACGCGACGTGCTGTATGTCTACAGTATATTCGATGAAAAGATCACGGAGACATTTGAATTTCCGCGCCTTTATCAACTGTTGTCCCCGACCTGGTCGTCGGACGGGAAGAGTATTGTGTTCTCCGGCGCATCAGCGCGCGGCTACCACGACTTGTATTTGTTCTCCGTCGTCGACTCGTCGCTCCGACGGTTAACTGATGACATCTATTTCGATACCGAGCCGGTGATTGACCAAGACGGAAGCATAGTATTCTCCTCGGATCGCTGCAGCTTTGGTTATGCAGGCTACAACAACCTTTTCCGGCTGTCCCTCATTGATTCGAGTATTACGCCGTTGACTTACGGCAGATTTAATGACCGTGCACCGTTCGTATCTGAAGAGGGAATCTTGTTCTCGTCGGACCGTGAAGGCATAACTAATACCTACTTACTGAAGTCAAGCGGGAGCCTATATCGCGTCAGCAATTTTGCCACCGGTGCGTTTGATCCGTGCCTGCATGAAGGAAGGCTGGTATTTTCCGGTTATCAGAGATTCGGATTCAATCTATTTGCTGCGCCATTGGATACAACAAACTTGCAGTTGGTTGAGGTGGAGACACCGCAATATACGTTGTGGAGTCCGGCGCGTCTGACCGGCGATGAGGAAACGGGAGTCGTCGATTATGCGAATGAATTCTCGTTCGATGTTGCTCAATCGGCGATCTCCTACGACGCAGTATTCGGCACAATTGGCGGATTCCAGGCTGTGTTTTCAGACATGCTCGGGAATCAGATGTACTATGTACTGCTCTCGAATTCGGCGAGTGAAAAGAGCCAACTGCTCGAGTCGTTCAATGTCGGTGTAACCTATATTAACAAGAGCCACCGGATTAACTATGGGATAGGCGCCTATCACCTTTACGACGAGCATTTTGACGATTACGAGGGGTACTACTCGGAGCGGCAAAGCGGCGTGCAGGGCCTGGTGTCGTATCCGATTTCCAAGTTTTCGCGAGTTGAAACATCGATGTTTGTGCGGCATTCGTTTAAGAAACGGCCACTCTTCCAGGATGAGCGCCACGCTGTACTCGCGACAAATTACGCTTCCATCATTCACGACAATTCACTATGGGACATATCCGGGCCGCTGGACGGAATTCGCGTTAACGCCACGGTCGGGCTGACCACTGACTTTTACTCGGGGCAGCTCTTTAACCGTCTCGCGTTTGTTGATCTGCGGAACTATCTGCGAATTCGCAAGTACTCGGCCTTCGCCACCCGCGCTTTTGGTTTCGTTTCCGCCGGTGAGGAACCGCAGCGGATTTATCTCGGCGGAAGCTGGTCATTGCGCGGCTATGACCGACGCGAGTTTTATGCGCGCAAGGTACTACTATTCTCCAACGAATTGCGATTCCCGCTGATCGACAATTTGTTCATCGGATTTCCGTTCGGGCCGGTTGGATTTCAAGCGATCCGCGGTGCGCTGTTCTTCGACGCCGGATCAGCCTGGAATGAGGAGTTTGATCGATTTTACGGCTCGTTCGGATTTGGTGCGCGTGTGGCTTTGGGTTATATGGCAGTCTTGCGATTTGACTTCTCCAAGAAGACCGATTTCCGGAAGCTGGAACCGGGCATGAAATTTGACTTCTTCTTTGGTTGGAATTTCTAAACCGCCCGTCACCTAATTGTATTGCCGTCTGACATCAAAATACCTTATTCTCATTTCATGATCAAGACTCCTAATACCGGCGCGGCAATGAACGTTCGCGGTAATCTCGTCGTCATAGTCATTGTAGTTGTGATGGGGATCGCGGCACTGGTGACAGTGCTTTTCAAGCCGGCGCCGATGTCTTCAATTGAGGTCGCGAGGCAGAAGCAGTTGCTGGTTTACCAGAATTCAGATAACACGCCCGCCGAACAGTTGACGCAATTACCGCAAGAGAGGCTTGATGCTTATATCGAAATTCTCAATTACATTTTGCGCATGCGGGACTCGCTGAGCATCATGAGCAAGACCGATGTCGCTGTGGGCGACGGCGAGTACAGTATAGGCGAGGCAAATCAGAAGTTGGTCATTACCGGACTGACACAGCGGGAAGCGGCGGCGAGAGCCAAGGCACAGCAAGCAATAGGAGCTAGTTTGACGCCGATAGTGGACAGTCTGTATGATCTGGTGCATCAACCGATGCCGATGTTTCCGCAAGATTCGACATTGATTCGCGAGCGAAATCTAAAATTTGAGAGATACTGTGGACAGATCTTTGAGTAGTCTTGCAGCGATCCTGATGGCCGCGCTCCTTGTTTGCGGGTGTGCGCCGTCGTTCAAGAAGTTCAGTCAGGTGGATTCTTCGAGCGGTGGTTTCACCCAGCACCGCGTCAACGCCGATGGGAATGCGGTACTGGCGGGAGAACCGGTGGTGCTCGAACGACAGGTGTTTGAACGTAAACTTAACTCGGGAATCTCGGCGCAAGTGGTCGGAAACTCGCAGTATCTTGTCGTTCCGACCTTCAATAAACGAATCTACTTCCTAAATCCACAGAACGGCGCAGAGATGACATCGCTTGTGACCGAATCCTCTGTAGGCTCCGCAGCGGCGTTACAGGGTGAATTGGTCTATTACGCTGAAGAGGCGGGAGGGGACAGACTGGTCTGTTTTAACCTGGTGAGCGGAAAGATCGTGTGGCAACATAGTCTTAAAGACCCTCCGGGTGCCCCGATCATCTACGGCGAGCAAATCTTCATTGGCTCACGCGACGGGGAGATCCGCTGTTTCAATCGCTGGACTGGTGACAGTGTGTGGGTCCACATCTCGAAGCGATCGGTTTATTCGACAGTATCGGTTGATTCGGAGTTGGTTGTCTTTGGGACTGATGCTGGTGAGATAATTGGGCTCGATCGAGTCAGTGGAAAACAGCTTTGGTCGTTTCCGACACAAGGAGCAATCTTTGCCCAAGCGATGATTTCGAGTCTGATCTACTGCGGTTCCGCTGATGGATCACTATACGCTTTGCGACGCTCGAGCGGCGAACTTGTCTGGAGGTTCGAGACCACGGGGCAGATTCACACAACGCCGGTGCTTCTCGAGAACCGAATTGTATTTGGGAGCGATGATAATACAGTCTACTGTCTTGACGCCGGTGACGGAGCTGTCCTATGGAAGTACGATACGAACGGAATTGTCCATGCTTCTCCGATTGGCATCGGAAGGACCTTCATCGTCGCAAACAGCGCTGGAAAGGTCTTTCAGTTTGGATTCGACGGTACGAAGCTGGCAGAGT
>CAUJJY010000283.1 GCA_963205155.1 Candidatus Zixiibacteriota bacterium
ATTCCCGCGCTATCTTGAAGCCGTCATTTCGTCCCGCTTGCTTTGGATTGGTGGCGCATTCGCGTTCATCGCCGGAATGCTGTTGATTCCATCGGCAAATCACCTTATGGGTGATGGATTGCAGCGTCTTTCTGATCCAGAGAAGGTCTTCATGCATACCGAAGCTCTTGACGTACTCGCGCACCGCCTGGTCTATCTCATCGTCGGATCGGCAATCTGGAGTTATCGTATCGTCGGCATCATCGCCGGCATCTTCTACCTAAACGGAATCCGGCTTGTGACGCAATTCGGCACCGGCGCGACCGAACGGGCGATCATCGCCCTTGCCTTTCTCTGCACAGCTACCATCCAATTCTATTTCGGTTATGTCGAGTGCTACGGACTGTTGAATGTATTCACGCTTTACTATATTTACTTTGCTTGGAAGAGTTTCAGCGAAGACCGTTTGACCGTTTGGCCGGTTGTGTTCTTCGTGCTAGCCACCGCATCACATCTTTCCGGTGCCTCGCTGTTGCCCTCGTTGATCTATCTCTATCGCAACGCCAATCGCTGGGCAAGTCGCATCGCGCCGGTGCTGGCGATCTTGGCCGGTGCAGCGGTCTTCCTTTATGGTGAATTCTGGCGTAGTCTCGTTCCGATTCTTCCCAGTGAGACGTCAGCATACTCGCTTTTTAGCGGTGACCACCTGCGCGATTTGCTTTGTGTGCTCATACTGATTTCGCCTGCCTTTTTTCTTTCGTTCTTCAGCAAGCGATTTGACAAGCCTGTCGTGTTCTCGCTGATCGCGTTGGCTGGGACGTTACTGTTTGCGTTGTGTTTCGATCCGGTTCTCGGTGCAGTGCGCGATTGGGATGTGTTGTCGGTCTTCGCATTGCCTTTGGCGGCAGTAATCGCATTGCGCGCACCGAGATCGAGTATCACGGTCGGCATACTCGCTATCCTTGTCGTAATTAGAATTGTGCCCTGGCTCTACTTTAACAGCGAACTGCAGACTGAATTCATCAAGAAAAATCTCGAAAGCGACATGCACTATACCGATGCATTCTCGGACGGCGAACGACTCGACAGCTGGGGTCTGTTGCTGTACGTTGTCGGCGATCTTGAGGGCGCGGAAGCTGCCTGGCTGAAGCGTCTCCAATACCGGCCGGATCGACTGAAGACGCTGTCAATGTTGGCGCCGATGCAATACACAATGGGCAAGTATAGGGCGGCGTATGAATCTTACACCAAAATGATGCAAATAAATCCGAGTGACCCCAAGCCGCGTTTCCACGCTGTCTACACGTTGTTTCGTATGAATCGAATTGAGGAGGCCGTACGCTTGATCAGCAGTTCGTCGGAGGAGTTTCGCAACAACGCCGGAACCCAGCGACTATTAGCTGGTTTGCTTGCAGCAATTGGTCAGCACGAGGAGGCAGTTGCCTTGCAGTCGCAATTTCCTGTTCCCGACACCGATCCATACCTTCCGTACATGCTGTCGAAAAGCGCATTGGCAGTCGGCAATGTCGAATTGGCCAGACAGCTTATTGGGACCGCAATCGCACTGGATTCGACGAATGTCGAATACCGGAAACTGGCAGAGGCTATCGTACAGAGCATACCTTAGACATAGCGGTGTATTGAGAGAAGTAACTTCGACCCAAAAAACAAGCCGTCAGGAAATTAATCTTGACGGCTTTCTTTTGCGCATTTGGCTAATGGACGGTAATTCCAAAGACCTGAAAAGTCCCTAATTGAATTCGGGCTTCACGATCTTCCCGGCAAAGAGCACGGCACTTGAACTGTGATCGTAGATGACAATCAGGAACGGTCGGTTGAAGGCGTAGGATGGACCGATCGACGTCGTTCGGATACCGACAGACGTGACCGCCGCAGCTTCGGTGCCGACCTCGTCGAGCTGGACGAATGTCTTCTGGATAACTTCGCTGATCGCCAAATTGCCTTCGCGATTGATACCCCTGAAATCGGCAAAGTCCGTGAAAGCGACCCCCATGCCCAGCGTTGTGAGCGGAACATTCAGCTTAGTGTCGTAAGCAAACTTGAACTTCGGCAGCCAGAGTTCTTCGTTCTGTTGTACGAGTGCTGATAGCCAATCTGACCATTTTGCCTGATCAAGTCCATCAATGACCTCATCGATACTGGTCTGCGGGTCGGCCGGAATCGCGGCGAGCAGTCGGTAGTCGCCGTTGCCATAGGGCAGCTCGACACCAAGCACACCATTCTTCATCATGAAGCGCAGGCTGTCGGTATTCGTGTACATGAAATTGCACGAATGCGTTGTGCCGTCCGCACAGTTGAAGTTCATAGGCTTGGTTTTGGATGGATCAAACTGATAGGTCCATGAGCCTTTGAAGTAGAGTGCATTGATTAGATACATAACTGCGTCGTCGGGAATCGCGTCGACAATCTTTTCAATCTTCCCGTTGGTCTTGTCCTTGACCCAGTCATTGATCGTGACTACCGCCTGCGGTGACTTGAAATCCAAAGCACTCACGACCGCATCGAAGTAGGTGCGATTGACATCTAGAAATTGCGGCTCAACCTGAAACCAGTTGGCATGCCAGATTGAATTGGCAATTTGGAATTTGACATTGGAATCGAGTCCCGAGAATCGGTCGATCAGACCGCGATACGATTCGTTGATTTGCTGCGACGTCAGTTCCGCGAAACCAAGAGTGCCCTGTATTGCCGTCTGCGTCTCGCCGCGTGCGCCGTTGTAGGTCATTCCCAGCGCGATTGAAGCGCTCAAAGGTGAGATGAAGACGTTCTTGTTGGGATTTGGAGTTTCCAGCGCCACAACTTCGCGGAGAAGATTCCAGGTGAAGTCATTGCCCGCCTCGACCAGCTTGGCCTCGGCAGCAGTAACCGGCCCCGGTTCATTCACTGGTGGTTTGTCTACAGATTTTTGTTCGCTACAACCAGAAAGAACGAGCGACAACACTATCGCAGCAAAGATGAACCCAAGCTTTTGCATATGTGCCTCCTATTGCACTTGAAATGTAATGCCTGTCACGTCCATTGCAAGTCAGACTATGGCGTCAATAGTTTAAACGTTCTAAGAATCTGCGCGCGCAAAGGAATTTGAGGACTAATCAATCAACTTCGACCAACTATACTCTTGCTGCGAAAGACAGTACCGCCGCGAAAGTGTTCACGGCGGCATTGCAGAATGGGTATCGTTGAAAGCTAATCTTACTATCCGAGCGGAATGGCGCTCTTATTCTGCTCCAGCCACTTGTCGAATGATTGCAGAGATGGATTCAGACTGCGAGATACGTCGAGGCTGCGCGCACCGACGAAGTAGCCCTCGAAATCGCGCTTGAACTGAAACATGTTGCCAAGATCGTCGGCGCCCGGAAAACCGAATCCGCGGTAGACTTCCGGCTCGACAGAATTGTAGACGACCTTGCTGCCGAGTGCCTTGGTCATGGCCGCTGCCATCTGTTCGCCGGTGAGATGATCTCCTGCGATGCCGACTGTTTTGCCGATGAATTCCTGTGGTTTCTTGAAGACGCCGAGCGCGCATTTGCCGATGTCGGCGGCGGCGATGCCGGGAAGCTTCTTGTCGCCCATCGGAAATGTGATCGCGAGATTTCCGTTCTGATCTTTTTTGGGACCGAGGCCGAAGAAAATGAAGTTGTCCCAATAGAATGATGTCAACAGCAAGGTAGTCGGCACGCCAGCTTGCTTGAAGTGAGCATCAGCCTCTCCCTTGCCGTCGAAGTGCGGGACCTTGTACTTCCCATGCAGTGTAGGCATGCGGTCATCGTTAAGCGGCACCCACTTGCGGGTATCTTCGAGGGTTGACCAAATGACGTGTTTGACGCCGGCAGCCTTGGCGGCATCGGCCATGATCTTCGCCTGCGCGACTTCCTTCTCGGCAGAGAAATGCTCCCAGAATGCGGTGACGCAAAATGCGCCATACGCGC
>CAUJJY010000284.1 GCA_963205155.1 Candidatus Zixiibacteriota bacterium
ACCGCTACTTGGTTTCTTGATCACTCTAAATCTTAACGGCTTGATATTGTGGGACTTAAATGGATCTGAAGCGCGTCGGCAAATACGATATCCTCGATAAACTTGGAGAAGGTGGTTTCGGCGCCGTCTATCTGGCGCATCACACCAAACTGCAAAAACAGGTCGCGCTCAAAATTCTCCACCCGCAGGTTGCTTCCGACGAAATGCTTGCCGCTTACTTCGAGCGGGAAGCCCTCGCTTTGGCGCGCCTCGAACATCCCAATATCGTTCGCGTTTACGACTACGATCAGATTGACGGCCTAAGCTTTATTGTCATGGAATTTGTCGACGGCACTAATCTCGATCGCATTCTGCGCGACAAGAAATACTTGAGCGCCGCCGAAGCCATTCCCATCTTCGAACAACTCCTCGCCGCACTCGGCTACGCCCATGTCAACGGCATCGTTCACCGCGACATCAAGCCGTCGAATATCATGATTACCAAGTCGAACATCGTCAAGATCACCGACTTCGGAATCGCCAAAGTTGCCGGCAGCGCCAAACTTACGCGCACCGGAACGGGTGCCGGTTCCTTATTGTACATGTCCCCCGAGCAAATTCGCGGCAAGGATATCGATAACCGCAGCGATCTGTATTCCGTCGGCGTCACGATGTATCAAGTCCTCACTGGCCGCACACCTTTCGAAGCCGATTCCGACTACGAAATAATGACCGGACATTTGGAGCATACGCCGCCGCCGCCGACCGAATTCCGCAGCAGTCTGCCGCAATCCGTCTCGCAGATCATAATGAAGTCATTGGAGAAGAAGCCGGAACGCCGGTATCAAAACGCCGAAGAGATGTCCAGCGCACTCCACGGTCTTCAATTGCCGGAATCCTCGGACAAGACCGTTGTGCAGCTCGCGACTCCATACAGCGAACGCACAATTCGTACGGCGCCTCCCGAACCGCCGCATTCGCCGCCAACCGCAGAGTCCAGCCGCCCTTCAACAGGCAAGGGGAAACTCATTGGAATTCTTTCGGCTGTCATCGTCATCGCGGTAGCTGCCGTCTATTTCTTGATGCAGCCGTCGGAACAACCTCCGGTGAAGGCGGCGACTTTTGCCGATTCGCTGTCGACCGCATTCGATCTCTATGAAAAGAAGCTCTTCCCCGAGGCTGCCGAGCTGTTTGCCACTTTGCAAGGCTCCAACTCTGCCTCCGTCGGTCAGAAACTCGAAATCCGTCAGTTCCAGGCAGCTTCGAAGTTGATGGACCAGCAGATCTCCACAGCCACCGATCTGCTTAAACAGCTCTACACCGAAGACCCGGGCGCTCAATTAGCCGATCGGCGCCTTCCACCTGCGCTTGTCAAAATCTGGGAAGGACTCAAGCAGACCCCGCTTCCGACTGGCGGCTTCGAACTGACATTGGCCAATTACCAGCAATTCGCGCCGGTAACCGTCGAATTCGACGGACGCAAAGAACCATACACCGGATCCGCTTTTACAAAGAAAAATCTCGCTCCCGGCGACTACATCGTCCGCGTCGAGGGGACAGGGATGAAGCCGGTAGCGCAGAGCCTGCAAGTTTCCGATGTTGTTGTTAACAAGACACTTACGCTGACTGTCGCCACCGCCGCAGCCACCGGTCGCATCGTGGTTGTCGTCGAAAACTACAAGATATTCGAACCGGTAACTGTTGTATTCGACGGAAAGAGTGTACAATATGACGGACAACCGGTGACATTTTCTGACGTAGCCAAAGGTAATTATGAGGTCGGCATTATTACGGATGTCGGACGACTCACCGATGTTGTCAACGTTGACGGCAACGAAGCACGTAAAGTATTTGAGCCGATAAATAAGGAAAGCAAGTTAACCGTCGCGTCGCTGGTCGAAAACAACCCCAACGAAGTCGTTGCGGCGCAGGTCTATATCGATAATGAGAAGATCGTCGATGGCGAAACCCCGTTTCCGGTCAGATTAATGCAGGGATCGCACAAAATCTGGATCGAACACCCCGACTATCGGACCATCGACAAACCAAAATTCATCAATCTCCGTGGCGACGAACTCGTCGAACTGCGGTTGCGAAAGAAATGATTTTCTTTGCGTGAATTTGTAAAACTATTACGTTGAACGAAAGGAATCCTATTATGCGCAAATTAAACATCCTCATGGCGCTGGTCATGTTGTTGTTGCCGCTTGTGGCAGCCAACGCCGGTGTAAAGGAAGACCTCGAAAAGGTCAGCCAGCTTTACCGCACCGGCCAGTTCGCCGATGCCGTTCTCAAAGCCTCCGACCTGGTCGCCCAACCCGGCTTATCGACGCAAGACAGCATTGCAGCGCTTACCTGGCTTTCCAAAGCCGCCGCCGTCAACAATCAAGAGCCGGTTGCGGTCAGCTATCTCGGCGCCCTCGTCAAGATGGACCCCAATACTTCCTTTAATGAAGATGCCGAACACAAGAAATTCGCCCGCACCTGGATCAAATTCTGCCAGGATACTGGATTCAAGCCCGGCATGCGCGAGAAGATGATCACCGTCTATGCCGCGGACTTTGCCAACGGCTCGATTGTCGATGCCGAAAAATATGCCTCCGCCGGTATCGGCGTTGCCGCAATGATGAACAGCACGCTCACTCAATCTGGCGTCGTCTA
>CAUJJY010000285.1 GCA_963205155.1 Candidatus Zixiibacteriota bacterium
TGGCTCGCCCTCGGCCCCGCGCCCCATTGCACAAACTCGGCGATAAACTTCGGCGCGTCCGGATCGGGTGCGCTGCCCCATGACCAATGAACTACAAGTGCTTTGCCAAGAATGAATCGCTGCGGCACCGGTCCCCAATAACGTGAATCGTATGAATCATCTCGATTGTCACCAAGCATGAAAAAGTGCCCGGCAGGAACACGATAAGGTCCGAACGAATCACGCCGGCGGTCAATCCCGGAATCGGTGTGTTTTTGGTGTTCAAACTGCGGGACCAACTCGCCATCAACGTACAAAGACTTTTCGCGCATTTCGACCACTTGTCCACCAACTGCGATACACCGCTTGACATAATTAGTAGTCGAATCGCCGGGGAACTTGAATACGACAATGTCGCCCGGGCGGGGATCGCGCAATCCCTGAACTGTTATACCGGTCAGCGGAATGTGGAGGCCGTATATGAACTTGTTGGCAAGCAGAAAGTCACCGACCAAAATCGTGTCTTCCATCGAGCTCGTCGGAACATTGTAGGCTTCGATCACAGAATGCTTGATGACCAGCGCCATTATGAACGCGAAGGCAAGAGACTTGAACGTGCCAAAAGTAGATGCCAGCGCCGATGGGCGCGATTTGCGCGAACCGCTTCTGCGTGTCCTGATTGTATCCGACATTTGGTCTCCTAATTAATTGAATGAAAGAGCCGGCTCCAACGGACGCGCTCCGGCAAATGATATATATTATACGCGGCAGCGCCCAAAATGGAAATAGGATTCCACCATGTTACTCGCGGGGCGCTGCTGTCCGGTTTCCAGGACCAGTGCACCATCAGAGCTTTCCCGGATATCATGTTGCGCGGCACCGTCCCCCAAAATCGCGAATCAGATGAATTGTCGCGGTTATCACCGAGGACAAAGTAGTGGCCGTTGGGAATCTTGATTGGCCCGAAGTTGTCTCGTGGTTGTGTCGTTCCAGCCGGAATTATGGTTGCATCTGAATGGATTGCGTATCGCGATTCATCAATTGGTTTTCCATTGATGTAGAGCACCTTGTCCAACACATGCACTTCGTCGCCGCCTCGCGCTACCACACGCTTGATAAAGTTCTTTTGTGGATTGTCCGGGAAACGAAATACCACAACATCCCCGACCTGTGGGTCTCTTAGTGCCGGAAGTCTAAAATCAGTGAACGGAATCCGCGGGCCATAGGTCAGTTTGTCGGCGAGTAGGAAATCTCCAACCAAGAGCGTGTTTTGCATTGATTCCGACGGAATATTGTAGGCCTCGACCAGAACTACCTTAATCAGCAGGGCAAGGATTACTGCGACGATGACGAGCCGCAAATAGCGAAGACCGCGGCGCAGCTTCGACCGAACTGGTCCTCCGCGAGTTGTGATCGCTTTCGCGCGCAAATTGGTGTCGTCAATCTTCATCGTGGGCGTGACTCTAACACAATCCAAATCCTCCTGCAACCAGCATTTATAACGCCCCATCACCAGGCAAGTTTCAAATGATTGGTTATTGTCGATTATTAGCGATCTGAAGACGAGTTCTTTGCCATGCGTCCGCACCCCCTCATCCTGCTACCGCCAAAATAGTTGACTGTTCCGGCACCCTATCTCCTTGACAAAAACAGAGATGTGACTTAAGATGGATCGAACAGATCCTCTGGAAGCTCCGGGTATTGAAGAATTGGCCCTTGTCAAAGAGGCTTAGAATTAAGGAACGAAATGGCACGAGCAATTGACGCCGTTGTCCGAACGGTTTACAGGCAAAATTGGTTTAGATTTGCCGCTTGCGGTACCTTTACTGTGGACAAGTATAAGCGTCACGAGACTCCTCGCTCTATATGTGGCTAATCCCGAATTCCAACAAAGCAAATTCCGTGAGATGCATTGTTCCCTTAGTCGGCGTCGATTCGAAGTGGGGGCGTAATCTCGGAACTAATGCTGACAAACGGTTGTTTGCGTTTGGGAACGACAACTGGTCTGACAGCAAGAACCATAAATCGGGCAATCGACCATTCGGAATTTGAGATGATTGATACGTCTATATACCTCGAGAGATTCTTACAGGACTATCGCTTCAGAATGGCGCGGCCATATCTTATCGGGGACGTTCTCGACTTTGGCGCTAACGATGGCGAATTGGGCAAACTTGTCACCGGAAAATACACAATCGTAAATTACGACCATTCTCCTTTGGACGGTGCAAGAGTTGATTCAATTGTTACTTTGGCGACGATAGAACACCTTTATCCAAATGATGTTTATGAAGTGTTTGGGAAGTTCAAGAACTGCCTTAATGATGGCGGTCGGATATTTCTGACAACGCCAACAAAGATGGCCAAGCCAATTCTCGAGACTCTTGCGTTCTTAGGTGTTGTAGGTAAGGACAATATCGCTGAACATAAGCATTACTGGTCGAAGGCTGATATTTTTGCGCTGGCCGAGAAGACCGGCTTCAGCGTCACCAGGTACCGAAAATTTCAATTGGGCGTTAATCAACTGGCAGTGTTCGAACATCGTCGGGAAAACGCATGATGTCCGGTCATTTTCTGTTTTCATTGCTTTGGCAATGCCGTCAATGCGAGTCGCCAAGATGAAACTCTCCATTGTGATTCCTTGCTACAACGAGATCGACACCATCTCCAAGATTCTGAAACGTGTCGAGGAAGTTGATATCGGTCCGATTGAGAAGGAAATTGTCATTGTCGATGACTTCTCGACAGACGGCACCCGTGAATTGTTGCGGAGCAACGGCATTCCTCACAAAGTTGTCTTTCATGAAAAGAATATGGGCAAAGGGTTTGCCCTGCGGACGGGCTTTGAGCATGTAACCGGCGACGTGGTCATTGTTCAGGACGCCGACCTGGAATATGATCCCAATGACTATAAGCAGTTGATTGAACCGATCTTCCGCGGCGAGTGTCAGGTCATGTACGGCTCGCGCAACCGCAAAGGGAATCAGCTTCACTCCGGTCCGTTATTCTATGCCGGCGGCAAAGTCGTGACTTGGGTTACCAACATCCTGTATGGTTCGCGATTGACCGATGAGCCAACTTGTTACAAAGTGTTTTCGCGCGAATTGCTCCAGAGCATCCCTCTGGAATGTAAACGCTTTGAGTTTTGCCCGGAGATCACCGCCAAAGTCCTTAAGCGCGGTATAAAGATCCGGGAGTTGCCGATATCTTACTACCCCCGTAAAGTCAGCGAGGGTAAGAAAATAAACTGGAAGGACGGCGTCGAAGCGATCTGGACACTTATCAAATTTCGATTCAAGAATTGAATCGTACTTCTCTGGAGTTCGCCCATGGTTGATAACGGCGCTTTTCACACATTGTGCAGTAGCTATAATGGACTTCAAGCGGCAAGGTCACCAATTGCAGTCTGCTTGACTATTTGCACAATTTATCTTGAAAACCATGGAGCGTTTGCTCGAGACAGATACGGGAATAGCGTCTAAATGCAAAAAAACGGTGTCATTGATGTACTGAACCGGATTCCTCGACTTATGGAAGGGAGAAAGTTCCTCCTTGCTCTCGGACTGGTACTCCTGCTTGGCCTGATCCTGCGAATTGCCTACTTGGACGCCGATCCTCCCCTGGGAATTACCCGGTCCCAGGACTTCTCGACTGATCCCTTCTCATACAACATGTTTGCCGAAAACAAAGTCGATTACGGCGACGCGAATCCATTAAGTGACCAGCGCTGGATTCTTTATGAACGGTCAACGCAGACCCTTGCGGCTTTGGCGGTATACACGGTTGCCGGTACCGGACGCGCAGCCGGCAATTTTGTCGCAGTTCTGCTAAACCTCTTGGCAATCACCTTCATTGCACTGGGTATCAGAAACTTCGGCTCGCGGTTGGGTGCGATCGCATTTGCGCTGATAGCCGCGGTCAGCTACATCGTCGTATTCTTTGGTCGAACACCATTTCTGGAAGCGTCCCAGAATTTTTGGCTGTCGGCCGCCTTCTTCTTCTTCTCGCTTGGCAACAAGAGAACCCTTTTCTATGCGGTGGCCGGTGTCTCGGGCGCTGCTGCCGCGTTTTTTGGCAAGATGCTCGCCTTGGGTATCGGCGGAGTCTATATCGCGGCATTCCTGGTTCTCTTCTTCGTCAACGCCGAGGAGCGCAAGAACACCATCCGCGCGGGGCTGATTTTCTGCGGTGGTTACCTTGCTGTTGCACTTTTCTGGCTGTTCTTCAGCTATCTGCCATTCACCGAACAGGTCAAGTACTATCTCCAAGAACAAGGACTTGGACTCTACGGCGCACCACGGGGTTTCCAAGACGTGCAGTTCTTCCTCTGGCATCTGATTAGCTTGCTCTGGGAAAGCGAGTTTGTACAGAAGTTGCCATTGGTATTTGCGCTCGGCGCCGCTTCAGGAGTAGTAGTGCTCTTTGCGGTCTTGAAGAGCTTGCGCGAACGGAAAATGCTTCAGTCTTTCAACGTCGGTTGGCTGATTCTCTTTCTCTGGTTCCTGTTTGGCTACTTGTCTCTGTTCCCTTGGAATTACCGTCCTCTGCGTTACCAGACGGCGCTGATGTTTCCGCTGATGGCGTTGGCGGGCCTTTTGATTGCACTTCCATGGGAATGGATTAAAGGTAGTCAAAAGCGCGACAAGAAATCCCGCACTACTGCGAAGACAATCTACTTCGTGTTGATTTGCGGACTCTTCTTGATGCCGTTGATTGGCGCCGGATACTTGACGCTGACGGCATCCGGCGGATCTGGCAATACCCGCGACCTTGTCCTCAATTCGGTAATCCTGTATTCGGTTCTGTTCTTTGGAGCTGGTGTCGCATTGATCTATCTGATGCGATGGCTCGGTACTCTGGACATCAATTGGAGCAGAATTGGCCAATTCGGTGCTGTCGCTATTGTCACCGCGCACGTGGCTGTCAGTCTCGTGCAGTTCGGGAACTGGGCAAAATCTCGTCAATACAGCTTGATCACTGCCGACCGTGATCTCGCTGCCATCTTGAATAAGGACGCGGTGCTTTCCGGATCGTACGCTGTCGCCCTCACGCTCGAAAACCAACTAAAGAATGTTCACCACATGTTTAGTCTGAAGTACGATCCCAACTTCTTTGCCACCTATCCCATAACGCATTTGATTATGGATGAGGGCAACGAAAAGGCCGCCCGCGAGCAATATCCCGATGTGATGAATCGCGCAGAAATCGTCGCACGTTACTTTGCCCGCGGATTCCCCATCAAACTTTTCCGCATCACCGCCGCCTCGCCGAATGCCGAGGCGCGCAACTATCAGCCAAGCGACTTCGAACGTGCACAGGTGTTCACGGTCGCACAACAAGCTGATTCAGCGGAATACTACATGAGGAGATACCTCGATCGCAACGTGCCGAACTATTCGGCGAACTTACTGGTCGGTGACGCATTGTATGCCGCCAACCAGTACGAGCGCGCAATCGAGAGCTACCATAAGGTGCAGGCATTCTCGCCCGGCGATGGCCTTAGCGCGGTTAATATGGGTAACTGCTTCCTCAACCTCGGCGGCGCAAAGACTAATGCCGCCTACTTCGACTCTGCGCTCGTATACTTGAAAATTGCCGGCCGGTCCTTTCCGAATGACCAGCGTCTGGCAGACATGATCAACCAACTCGAAAGACGAAAACAATGAACGGAAGACATAGTAATTATACCAAAGTCTCGATCGTCATCCCGGCCCACAACGAAGAAGGCAACATCGATCTCCTCACCGAGGAACTGGCCAAGGTGATCAGCGCGATGAAATATGGCGTTGAGGTCGTGCTCGTCAATGATGGCTCGACCGATCGGACTGAACAGAAAATGGTCGAAGCGGTCCGCCGCTATCGCTGGGCGCGAATCGTCAAAAATCGCGTGCGCCTCGGATTAACAACCGCCCTGACCAAAGGGTTTGCCCAGGCGAAAGGCGATATCCTGGTGTTCTACCCGGCAGACCTGCAGTTTCACCCGCGCGATATTCCCAAGATGGTTGAGGCCATCGACAATGGCGCGGATATGGTTTGCGGCAAGAAGCAGGGACACTACGGCAAATGGATCGTCTCCGGAATCTACAATCTGATGACGCGCCTGCTGTTCCCGAAGCTGAAAGTCAGCGATATGAATTCAGTCAAAGCCTTTACACGCGAAGTCTATAATGAATTTCCGACCATGCGCGAAGGCTGGCACCGCTACCTCGCTGCTTTTGCCGCCACCAAGGATTACGTCGTCCGCGAAGTGCCGGTGACACTGCAGAAACGTCACTCGGGCAAAAGCAAATTCGCAGGCAAATCGCGAATTCTCAAAGGACTGACCGATCTGATCGCCGTCAAGTTCCAGGTGTCGGTCTTCGGCGATCCAATGCACCTCTTTGGCAGATTGGCACTCTGGTTCTTCTTCATCGGCTTCCTCATCGCCGCTGGCGCTGTCTTCCTAAGATTCTATCCAATCCCGACTGTGATCTCACCACGGCCGTTGTTGTATGCGGTCATTCTATTTGAACTCGCCGCGCTTGTGACATTTGTCATGGGCATCATTACCGAGGCACTCGTTTACTTGCGCGATTCCCTCGGTGAAATGAAGACACAGAATCAACGACTCCTCGACGAACTTGCCCGCCGGTCCGGTGTCCGCCTAAATCAAATTCCCGATGACTCGGAGACCCGCCACTATGAGCGTAGTGACGATCGTGTCGACGAGCGTTCGCCGGAAATGCGCCAGGAGAGCCGCCGTCCCGAGCGCCGCGATTCTCGTCCCGATCCCCGGCGTCGTGATTCGCGTGACTCACGGGATTCGCGCGACACCCGTGGCCCGCGTCGAGAAGAAACCACCGAAGTCAAACGCGAAGAACCACGCGAAGCTGCCGCCGTTGAGCAGCCGCGTGAACAAAGACCACAGCGCGATCCGCGACGCGAAGGTCGCCCGGATGGTCGACCCGATGGACGCCGTGGCCGCGATGACCGTCGCCCGCAACGCGGCGATCGCAACCGTCGACCCGATCGCGAGCCGCGACCGGAGAATCGGCAGATCGCACCGCCGGCGGAAAACGTCGAACCGCCAATGATCGCCAGTGAGCCTGAAGTCAGAGAAACACCGATATTTACTCCCGAGCCTCGGGTCGAGCGGGAAGCATTCACTCCCGAATCCGTTGTCGCGGAAGAGCGTCCTGTAACAGAAGTGGTTTCGAACGAGCCGCAAGAACTGGATTTCGGTGACAGGTCTTCGCAGGATGACCGGCAAGCAACAGACGACCGTTCACAGCAATTCCACCACCGCAGCGGACGCCGTGCACGCCGGGTGCGGCCCTTGAGCGCGCCACCCGCATCGAACGAACCGTCTGCTTCCACCGAAACCAACGCACCTCGTCAAAACGGCGCCGAAATTCCGGACCGCCCTACGTCTATCAAGGTCCGCGAACTACCAGTCGACAATGACGATCAAGGCGAAAACGCTTAAGTAACGGTTGCTAATCTGATTGGTAGGGAAATGAAGTCGGGTTCTTGGCAAATGCCGGAACCCGACTTTTCTGTAGGGGCTAACCTTCGAAACTGACTTCGCCGCCGAGAATGGTGTACTTCACTTTTCCCTGCAGTTTCCAGCCATCGTAAGGAGAATTTCGCGATTTGGAGTAGAACTTGTCAACCTTGACCGTCCAAGCAGCTTTCGGATTGACGATGGTGATGTCGGCAATCGCACCGGCGCGCAAGTCGCCGCCCGGTGCGCGCAGAATCTTCGCCGGCGCCGCAGACATCTTGCGTGCTACTTCATTCCAAGTCAAGTGGCCCGGTTTGACCAAATAGGTTGCGACCAACCCGAGCGAGGTTTCCAGACCGATGATGCCATTGGGTGCCTGATCAAACTCGACCTCCTTTTCCTCCGGTGCATGCGGAGCATGATCGGAGGCAATCGCATCAATCGTGCCATCTTTGAGTCCCTCGATAATTGCATCTACGTCTTCCTGCGTGCGTAGCGGTGGATTCATCTTGAGATTGGTGCTGAATTCCTTACCGATTTCGACATCAGTCAGGGTGAAATGGTGCGGAGTCGCTTCGGCTGTAACGTTGACGCCAGCCGCTTTTGCCTGGCGAATCAGCTCCACCGAGCCTTTCGTCGACACGTGTGCAATGTGTAGCGGAGTACCGATGTACTTGCACAGAATGATGTCGCGCGAAATGCAAACCTCTTCCGAAAACGGCGGAATCCCGTGCATCCCCAATCGCGTCGATTCATAGCCTTCGTTCATCACGCCTTTGCCGCTAAGCGACATGTCCTCGGCATGACTGATTACCGTAATCCCGAACATTCCGGCATACTCCAGTGCGCGACGCATCATTCCGGCATCGTGAACCGGCGAACCATCATCGGTGACTGCCACCGCGCCGGTTTGCACCATTTCGCCGATGTCTGCCATCTCCTTGCCCGCGCGGCCGCGACAGACGGCTCCGAGCGGATAGACTCGCGCCTAACACCCGGACGCGCGTTGCTTGACAAACAACACCGATTCCTGATTGTCCAGCGGTGGCAGCGTGTTAGGCATGCACGCCACAGCCGTAAACCCGCCTGCGGCGGCCGCCATTGTGCCAGACTCGATTGTCTCCGTGTCCTCGCGTCCCGGCTCACGCAAATGAACGTGCATATCTATCAAGCCGGGAAAGACAAGCATTCCGGTCGCATCGATCACTTCATCTTTCTTGAAAGTCGCCTTCGCCGCCTTCTTTCCCTTGTCGCCCTTAAGTTCGATGCGCTTGATCTTTTCGCCTTCAAGGAAGATGTCTCCTTGCAAGGGCGCGGACTTTTCCGGGAAGACGATCATTCCATTCTTGATAAGTTTAATCTTCATCGGTTTTTCTCCCCTCACCACCTGCAAGCAGGTACAACACGGCCATGCGCACAGCGACTCCATTTGTTACTTGTTCCAAAATCACCGATTGATCGCAGTCAGCGATATCGTCCGCCATTTCCAGACCGCGGTTGATCGGGCCCGGATGCATAATCGTGTAGTTCTTGTTGAGGCGTTTGAGCCTGTCCTTGGTTATCCCGAATAGGGAAGTGTACTCGCGAAGCGACGGCAGAAGCCCTGCTTGCTGACGCTCAAGCTGGATACGCATGACGTTGACAACATCGGCCCCGTCCAACGCCTTGTCGATATCGGTGTAAACCTCAACACCCATATTCTCCAATCCGACCGGTAGAAGCGTCGAAGGGCCGCACACAGCGACTGAAGCGCCGAGCTTTGTCAGCCCCCAGACATTCGAGCGCAATACCCGCGAATGTTTGGCATCGCCCATTAGCACGACACGTAGACCTTTGATCTTTTTGTACTTCATCCAGATTGTGTACATGTCCAAGAGACCTTGCGTCGGATGTTCGTGCTGGCCGTCACCGGCGTTGATAACCGACGAACTGCAGAACCGGGTCAGGAAGTACGGTACACCAGAGGATGAATGCCGGATTACCACCATGTCAATCTTCATCGCTTCGAGATTTCGAACAGTATCTTTGAGCGTTTCACCTTTCTTCACCGATGATGTCGCTGCCGTAAACGTGACCGTGTCAGCCGAAAGGCGCTTCTCCGCCAACTCGAACGAAACGCGGGTTCTGGTTGAAGGTTCAAAGAAGAGATTCGCCACCGTCAGACCGCGCAACGGCGCGACCTTCTTGATCGGACGATCGAGCACTTCGCGGAAGACCTTTGAAGTCTCAAGGATCTTCATCATCTCGGCGGCGTCCAGTTCTTCCAGGCTCAGTAAATGACGGCGTTTGAATGTCATTTCTTCCTCGCTTTTCCGGCAGCCGGTTTGACGGCCTTGGCGATAGTGGGTTTGGCTCCGCGGCTTAGAAGCACCTCATCGGTGCCGCCGCGCTCAACCAGCGATACTCTGACATCGTCCTTGGAACTGCTGGGAATGTTCTTGCCGACAAAGTCTGCTCGGATCGGCAACTCGCGTCCGCCGCGGTCGATCAGTACGGCCAGCCGGACTGCTCGCGGGCGCCCATAGTCGGGAATTTGATTGAGTGCCGCACGGATTGTGCGCCCGGTGAACAAGACATCATCCACAAGGACGATGATCTTGTTGTCGACGGGGAAAAGTATCTCGGTCGCTTTGATCTCCGGATGCTCCGGATTGGTCAGCAGGTCATCGCGATAAAGCGTGATGTCCATGTATCCAACTTCGATTTTGCGGCCGTCGATCTTGCGAATCTCCTTCACCAGTCGGTCGGCAAGGAAGTCACCGTTGGAGCGAATACCGATCACTGCAAGCTTGGCTTCATCATCGAGCGACTCAAGAATTTCGTGAGCCATTCGTGAGATTGCATGCGAGATCTGCTTCGCGTCCATCAGAACTGCGAATTCTTTGTCAGGCAAGGCTTCTCCTATCAATAAAATAATGGATATAAGTAACGATGTTATGTGCAGGTAAGGATGTATTTACAGGACAGGTCATAGTCAATTTCAGCCATCCTTTCGGTCTCGCAGGACCAGATTAAAGGTGGTTGTTGACCGCTAATGTAGAAATCGAGCCGGGAGTGTCAAGCTCTTTCCCAGAAAATGCCGGATCTAAAACATCGCCAGCTTGTCCATCAGCTCGCGCCGATGTGCGAGTTTGACCGTGAGGATACGATTGACAAGCTTGCGAGTCTCATCATCATTCGAAAGGTGGCGGAGTGATTGCTTATAAACTTCGACCAATTCAGTTTCCCACTCGAGGACTTGGCGTAGCAGTTCGTCGCGATCCTTGCGCCCGGCGCGCAAGTTGAGAATACCCTCGCCGACCTTTTCCAGAATACTGGGATCAATGTCGTCGTTGCCGTACCGACGGTTGATCTCATGCAGAACCTGCAGGTCGCCGCTTTGGTCTTCGCGGGCTTTGTGGAAAAATGAATCAACCTCCGGACAGGCGCCGTCTTGTTCAATCAGTCCGGCATAGAGCAGATTCAGTTTCCGCTCGCGCATAAATGCATCTTTGAGGATGTCCTTGAGTTCTTCTCGCACGTCAAGAGAATCGGAAACATCATTACGCTTCGCAATTAAAACTTTCTGGTCCCGACTCCCGTTCAAACAAACTCGGAGACATTGTTCTGCGTCTTGATTTACTGAACAGAATATTCTGGAAAGGAGACATAATGTTAGAAGTTGGCGACAAAGTCCCAGTGTTCAGCCTTAAGCAAACCGATGGTACCACGGTGAAATCATCCGACTGGAAGGGGAAGACGGTGGTCATTTACTTCTATCCCAAGGACGACACGCCCGGATGTACCAAAGAGGCCTGTTCGTTGCGCGATGGTTACGCCGCCTTCAAAAAGAAGGGTGTCCTTGTTTACGGTGTTTCGCCCGACGATGTCGACAGCCATCGGAAGTTCACCCAGAAATTTAACCTGCCGTACCCATTGCTTGCCGACGATGGCCACGCAGTCGCCGAGAAATTCGGCGTCTGGGTCGAGAAAAACATGTACGGCAAGAAATCAATGGGAATTGCGCGGACGACCTTCATAATTGGCCCGGACGGCAAAATCGCCGAGGTCATCAAAAAGGTCAATACCGAGGAGCACGCCGGCCAACTCCTCGAAGTTCTCTAAGCCCTTACTGGACCGCAGTCTCCATGGCAGGGCGATCGAAGATCGCCC
>CAUJJY010000286.1 GCA_963205155.1 Candidatus Zixiibacteriota bacterium
CCTGTTCGACGGAGATGATTCGGCGCACGATCGATGCTTTGAAGAAGTAGACCTATCAGATACATATTGACACCGGCGAATTTCGCCTTAGCTTAGAAAGTGTGGGGTTTTCCACGAATTCTCTATAGGCGAAAGCGAAATGCAGTTTCGATTCCAAGTCTTGATTGGCCTCTTCAGTCTCTTCGTATTGCCGGTACTTCCTAATTGCCCAGCATTCGTGCGCAACGGCGCTGAAGTCCTTGCACAATCTCCGCCACATCGTTCGTTTTCGTTTCGAGCCAAACCGAAAAGTTCTTGCGCTGTTTACCTGGTCACAGAAGTCGGACTGTTGGTTCGTATGGTCAATTCGCAGAAGACGACTGACTTATACCATCGAGACGGCACTCATAGCTATGGCGAAGATTTTGGAGTCAGGTTCGGAGGGCAGGGAAATGTTGGGCTGATGTTCAATGTGTCCCGAACGGCTTCGCTCGGGGTGATTGGTTTTGGCGTGGTTGAAGAACATCGTCCACGCGCGGGTGTGAAGCTTCGTTACCGGTTTTGGGAGTGGGTGGGCACAGCGATTGATTTGGAGGGTGGAATGGCGGTCGATCTGGCGACTGATGAATTCTCCAAGGATCTTGATAGACGCCAATGGCTTGTAGCGGGGCTTTCACTAAGCCACACTCAATTTGTACACTTTGTTTTTCAACTGGAATCGTGGTTACAGGACTATCCGCCGAATCGGCGGACCTCGGCAGCGTATATCGGTCTGAGATTTGGATATTAAGGTAGAATTTCCACTTGTCCCCTGCTATATTCTCCACAGATTTATTTGATTTCATCCGAGGTTTGTCTTCATGTCTACTGAAATCAACATTCTGATCGCAACGGCTGCTTCAATCGGATTCATTCACACGCTTATTGGTCCCGATCATTATCTGCCTTTCATTATGATGTCAAAAGCGAGGGGTTGGTCTGTTGCCAAGACGCTGTGGATTACACTGGCTTGCGGAATCGGGCATGTTCTCAGTTCCGTAGTATTGGGGTTCCTGGGGATTGCGCTCGGGGTGGCGGTCGGGGAGTTGGAGACAATTGAGGCTGTAAGAGGTGATCTCGCTGGCTGGGCGCTTATTGCTTTTGGATTGGTCTACGCTGTATGGGGGTTCCGTCGAGCATTGCGCAAGCATCCGCATTCGCACACTCATCTGGTTGGTAAACTGGCAGGAGTGACTCATATGCATCCTCACGAGTTGGACGAGTCGCATGATCATCCAGAGGGGCAGAAGGCGAATATCACGCCGTGGGTACTCTTCACGGTTTTTGTTCTCGGGCCTTGCGAACCACTCATTCCGATACTCATGTATCCGGCTTCCCAGCACAATCTGGCTGGAGTCGCGGTTGTTACCGCGGTATTTGCATTGACGACTATCACGACGATGTTAGCGATTGTATTTGTGACTTCATATGGATTCAAAGTCTTGCCGATGGGGAAGCTTGATCGATTCTCGCACGCGATCGCCGGCTCGACTATTGCGCTTAGCGGTCTGGCGATTCAGTTCCTGGGGTTATAGAGATAACGATGGGATTCTTGCGATCAAACAGCAGTGCTGCCAAGGGTGATCGTCCGCAGTTGAAAATTCCGCGGACGCGATGGGATTATGCATTGGAGATATTGGCGGCGGTGGGAGTGTTTTTGGGTTTATATGACCTGACTGTCAATTACTCGAAATTGCCGGCGTCAATACCTACGCACTTTAACTTCAAAGGCGAAGTTGATTCGTGGGGCGGCAAAGAGACAATCTTGATCCTGGGAGTTGGTATCGTTGTGCTTTACGGCACGTTGACGCTTGTCAGTAGAATCCCTCATTTGTACAACTACCCTTGGGAGATAACCGAGGAGAACGCGTCACGTCAGTACCGGATGGCACGGACCTTTATCACATTGCTAAAGGCTGAAATCGTCTGGCTCTTTTCGGGCATAATCGGCGAGACGATCAAGGTGGCGCTTGGCCAATCGATTCAGATGCAGCCGACGAGCCTTTTATTTTACCTCGGATTGATCACTGCCAGTGTGGTCGGATATTTCATTCTATCCTATCGGGCGCGCTAAAATCATTCGCCTTCGGGACGCGGCTTACGCGGCGTTGGCGTGATACCGTGGCTCGCGAGCATCTTGAGGGAGTTGTCGACAAAGGCGGCGACGGAATCCTTCTCTTCCTGCGATAACGAGGCACTCCAGTGAATGATCGTGTACTTGCCCGGCGGCATGGCGCCTTCCGTAACTTCGGCGGCAAGCTTTCTTAAATCATCGACCGGTTTGCGTTGGCTCACAAAGGGAAAGCCCTTGCTCATGTCGAGTTCGGCGCGGGCTTCCTCGATGTCCTTGTCAATCATCCCCTTCACAAACGGCAGTTTATAATACCATGGATAGTCTGTCTTGTCGGAGTGGCAGTCATAGCAGGCTTTCTTCCAAATGGGATCCAGCTTCACAAAGTCCTGCTGAATGATGGCGTACAGAGAGTCAACATTAGCACCGGATTGCAAGGAGACAGATGCGTCAGCGGTTGGATTCTCGGATTTATCATTGTCGGCGAGAATTGAAGCGGAATAGACCAATTGGCAAGCGGTGATGACAGCCAAAGCAAACATTGGCCAGAAGCGAACGAACTTTGAAGACACTAGTACCTCCAGAAGGGTCGGTTAAAATGTGTTTATCTAGTCTGTAACATATACTGGTACAACGGAGTTTCCAAATTCGAACCCGATTTCGACCGAGATAAAGGATTTGACAATCGAACTCAAAACGGTAACTTTAGCGCCGTTTTTAGGTAAGTTGTAAACCTACGGAGGAACCGTGAATAAGCTATACAAAGCCCTGATGATTTTCGTTGCCCTTGTGATGGCGGGTGCGCTGGTATCGTGTGCTTCGGAAGCGCCGGAGACCCAGAAACTTTATACTGACGCCAAACAGATGTGGGACGATTTGAACAATGCGTTCTTGCTGGAAAAGGGTCAGGAACGAATCGACAAGATGGGCAAGATCCTTAATGAAGAGTGGGATGTCAAGATCGTTGCCGGTTTGGAGGCCTATCTCAAGGCGGCACCGACGGGCAAATATGCTGCCGAGGCAACGGCGCTGCTTAGTGAGGCGAAGAACTCCGAACGGCTGAAAATGTTAGGACAGGCACGACCGATGCTGCAAATGATGGGCGGCGCACCAAAGAGCTCTGCGGAAGTAGACTCGATGGCAAAACAGGCAATGCCGCAAGACACAACAAAGTAGTCACATTCTGTCCCAGCCAGCGTATAAAGCATTGACACATCCAGCCGTCGGTGAAACAGAGCCGACGGCTCTGTAGTATAATCACCGAGGAAACCAACGAGCGCAGAGTGTTTAGTTCGATAGTCAAAAAGATATTCGGAACGAAGTTTGACCGCGACATTAAGTCGATTCGTCCGATTGTAACCCGCATCAATGAAATCTACCCAACATTGGCAGATTGGCCCGACGAGAAATTCGCCGAGCGGACCGCCTATTTCAAGCAAGAGCTGGAAGAGCTTAAAGCCGAGATCCGGAAGGAAGCCGAAGCCGGCAATTGGGACAAAGAGCTGTTCAAGAAGAATTTCCGCGAGGAGATTGATGGTTACTTGAACGAGATTGCTCCCGAAGCTTTTGCCATGGTCAAAGAGGCCTGCCGGCGTTTGTGCGGCAAGTCGTGGGATGTCTGCGGGATGGAGTTGTCGTGGGAGATGGTGCCGTTTGATGTTCAGTTGATCGGTGGATTGGCGCTTCATCAGGGCAAGATCGCCGAGATGGCAACGGGTGAAGGCAAGACGCTGGTGGCGACGATGCCGATGTACCTCAATGCGCTGGTCGGCGAGGGTGTACATCTGGTAACGGTCAACGATTACCTGGCCAAACGCGACTCTGAATGGATGGGAGAAGTTTATCGATTCCTCGGGCTAACCGTGGGCTGTGTTCAGCGGGACATGGATTTCAACGAACGCCGTGCCCAGTACAATTGTGATATCACCTACGGAACAAACAGCGAATTCGGTTTTGACTATCTGCGCGATAACATGGCGGTGGCCGCCGAATTCAGAGTACAGCGTGGGCATTATTACTCTATCGTCGACGAAGTTGACAGCGCCCTCATTGACGAAGCGCGAACTCCGCTGATTATCT
>CAUJJY010000287.1 GCA_963205155.1 Candidatus Zixiibacteriota bacterium
ATAACCGCGCTGATAAAGCAAACCCACGCCAACTAAAGGCACACCTAAGTCGCTTGCCGACTTGAGGTGATCGCCGGCCAGAACCCCCAGGCCGCCGGAATAAATCGGCAAAGATTCGGTAAATCCGTATTCTGCCGAGAAATATGCGATCTCGCGCTGTTCCGTTTTGAAATGTTGCTCACCGAACCAGGTTTCGCCTTCCATGTACACATGCAAGTCGCGATAGACTGTTTCCAAATGGGCTCGGAATGAGGCGTCCTTTTCAAGTTTGTCGAGTTTGGCCTGTGGAATCATTGAGAGCAGGCGCACTGGATTGTGGCCGGAATCCTCCCACAACTTGTTATCAATTCTGCGCAACAGCTGTATGGCAGGCTGATTCCAGCACCAATAGAGATTGTAGGCAATTTCACGAAGAGGCTTGAGTCCGGCTGGCAGCACGGGCTCTACCTGAATGTATCTTAATGCTTTAACCATCTGCATTCCCTGTCTTTATCGACCGCAGAGCCATAATCATTACCTTGAAGGTACGAACAAACTTCGTTGTTTGTAAGATAATGCAAGATGATGCTGCCGCCAAGTCGTTCCTTGCCACCAAACACGTTAAATTCGACCGAATCAGTTGTATACCAGAAAATTAAATAGCCTAAGTCGGTCTATACTTAATATGAAGAGCGAAGTTTTGCGTATTATCTCTAATGAATGTTCGCCAGTAGGAAAGGATATATGCAGTTACCAAAAACATTAGGAGCGCTCAAGGCTTCCGGATACGTATCGCGCAGCACCAAGGACGAGTTACGCGAGAATCTTCTCGAACAGATCCGCGGCGGCCGCAAACGCTGGCCCGGTATTATCGGTTACGACCGCACAGTATTGCCGCAGCTCGAGAATGCGATTCTCTCCAAGCACGACATCCTTTTGCTGGGATTGCGTGGTCAAGCAAAGACGCGCATTCTGCGTCAACTCGTGAACTTTCTCGATGAGTTCGTTCCAATCATCAAAGGCAGCGCCCTTAATGAAGATCCACTGAATCCAATTACCAAAGCATCGAAAGAACTGGCTGCACAAGCCGGCGACGATCTGGAAATTGCCTGGCTTCCCCGTACCGATCGATACCACGAAAAATTGGCAACTCCTGATGTTTCGGTAGCTGACTTAATCGGCGATCTGGATCCCATCAAGGCAGTGAAGGAACGACTTGATCTCTCGGACGAAAATGTCATCAACTGGGGCATTATACCGCGAACGAATCGCGGGATTTTCGCCATCAATGAACTACCCGACCTGCAGCCACGCATCCAAGTGGCACTATTGAATATCTTGGAAGAAAACGATTTCCAGATTCGCGGATTTCCCATTCGCCTGCCACTCGACATGATGCTGGCATTCACGGCTAACCCCGAAGATTACACCAATCGCGGCAATATCATTACGCCGTTAAAAGATCGCATTGCCTCGCAGATCAATACGCACTATCCAAATGATGCCGAGACTTCCAAGAAGATTACACTGCAAGAAGCCTGGCACGATCGCTCCAACAAGGTCGAAGTGCCGGAACTGATTCACGATATCATCGAGCAGATTTCGTTCGAAGCCCGTAAGAGCGAACACGTTGATCAGACATCCGGTGTCTCCGCACGACTCACGATTTCAGCTTACGAAAACCTGATCTCCAACATTGAACGGCGTGCCGCATTGAATAACGAGAAGGACTTTTTCCCCCGGGTATGTGATCTCTATTCCGTCATTGCCTCGATTGTCGGGAAGGTCGAGCTCGTCTATGAAGGCGAGTTGGAAGGACCGAATATTGTCGCAATCAACTTGATCGGCGAAGCAACCAAGAAAGTCTTCAACCAGCACTTTCCGCAGCCGCGCAAGGTCAAGACAGGAGCCGACCAGCGCCCGCAGGAAAATGTTTACGAAGCCGTGACTGATTTCTTCTCGACCGGCAAGCGCCTGGAGCTGTCTGATGAGCTTCCCTATAAGGAGTACAAGCAAGCGCTTCTGCAGATTGCCGGACTGAAAGAAATCGCCAAGAAGCATTATGCGACTGAAGATGAGCGCGGTGTTATTCTTGCGATGGAGTTAATCCTTGAGGGGTTACACCGTCATAATCTGATTGCCAAAGAATCTCCGGACAACAAGTTCGTCTATGTGGACATGCTTGAGAACATGCTGAAGGACTAATAGTGCGATTTATTTATTCCCAATGGGATGATTCGATGATCGACCAATTGCGCCAAATGCGCGATTTGATGTCGATCTTCAACTATCTTCTCTTGCAGGTCAACGGCAACGTTAAAAAGGCGCTCCAAATTATGGAGCAGCTTAAGCGGATGGGTTATCTGCCCAAAGATGCCGACTTGGAAGAGTTCAAGCGGAATCTCGAAGAAAATCAGATCATCTCCGTCAGTCCGACCGGCACCAATCTAACTCGCAGAGGCGAACGCAGTTTGCGCAAGGATTCATTCGACAAGATCTTTGAACAACTCAAGTCCTCGACCGGCGGACGTCATCCGATCCCGAAAGAGGGAGGCAACTCGGACGAAATTCTTCCCGAGCGCAAGAAGTATTCCTTTGGTGATAACTTGCGCAACATTGATTTCCGCAATTCACTGCTCAATAACATCTCCCGCACGGCAGATCTTGGGCTCAACATGGAAGAGGAAGATCTGGAGGTTTACGAAACCGAGCAGGCCACCAATTGCTCGACCGTCATGCTAATCGACATTTCGCACTCGATGATACTCTACGGCGAGGATCGCATCACACCCGCCAAGCAGGTGGCGATGGCTTTTACCGAGATGATTTTGACGCGTTTCCCGAAAGACACACTAAGCATAGTGTTATTCGGAGATTTTGCCCAGGAGATCAAGATCAAGGATTTGCCTTATGTCGGCGTCGGCCCCTACCACACCAATACCAAGGCCGGACTGCAATTGGCGCGACAAATCTTACTTCGTCGCAAGAGTGCCAACAAACAGATTTTCATGATCACCGACGGAAAGCCATCGATGATCAATCGCAGTGATGGCAGTATCTATAAGAATCCGTTCGGATTGGATCCTGTGGTTGTGAACCGGACGCTGGATGAGGCGATCATTTGCCGGAAGAAGAAAATCCCGATTACGACCTTCATGATCGCCGAAGACCCCTATTTGCAGCAGTTTGTGCAGAAGCTAACTGAATTGAATCACGGTCGCGCCTACTTTGCGTCGGCGCAGAATCTGGGCGTCTACGTCTTCTGGGATTTCCTCAAGCATCGCCGCAAGGCAGGCTAAGTTACCTTATCTGACGGTAATCTTACCATCACCCTTACC
>CAUJJY010000288.1 GCA_963205155.1 Candidatus Zixiibacteriota bacterium
CTTGACCTGATTTGCATTGCGACAATTGACGGCAAGTTCATTCGACTCAATCCCGAATGGGAGCGAGTACTCGGATACTCAATTGCAGACTTAGAAGGCAGATCATTCTTGGAGTTGGTACACCCGGATGACCTGGAGCGAACTCGCGGCGCCTTGGCGAGACTGGCGGCGCAAGAGGAAGTCTTGAGTTTCGAAAACCGCTATCGCTGTAAAGATGGATCGTATCGTTGGGTTGAGTGGAGGTCCAAACCGGAAGGCGCGAGGATTTATGCGACTGCCCGGGATGTCACTAAACGTCATCAGATGCAGACGGCACTTGAATCAAGTCAGGCGCGCAATGCGGCGATCTTGCGAGGAATGCCTGACCTGGTTTTCGTAATCGACCGCGCCGGCTACTACCGGGACTTTACTGGAGGATACCAGGGCGATTTGTTGGTGCCTGCCGACAAAGTGATTGGCTCTCATGTTACCGATTCCATGTCGCAGCCCCTATCGGATCAGTTGATGCTGGCCGTTAACCGGGCGATTTCGGAAGGCACAACAGAGGCATTGGAATACAGACTCGACCTACCGAGTGGTACGACTGCCGAATTTGAGGGGCGTTTTGTGCGTTGCGGTGAAGACGAATGTCTTGCGATCGTGCGAAATGTCACCGAGAGAAAGCGGTTGGAGTTGGAGCTTAAACAGTTGAACGAAGAGCTGCGCCTGGAACACGTCGCGCTCACGGAGACGAACACTGCATTGCGTGTCGTTCTTGCGCAGATCCGTCAAGAAGTGGAAGAAGTTAAGGCCCAAGTCAATGCCAACGTCGAAAAGCTCATTCTTCCGGCCATCGCCCGTTTTCGCAAGGGTGCATCGGCCAAGGACCGCACTTATTCTGATTTGATCGAGTCGCTGGTCACCGAGCTGACATCTTCTTTCGCGAGCAACTTGAACAAAAAGGCTGCGAGTCTGACCCCACGGGAAATAGAGATTTGCAACTTGATTCGAGCTGACTTTCAAACGAAGCAGATTGCCGATTCGCTGAATTTATCGCCTCGGACGGTTGAAAAGTTCCGCCAGCGAATCCGGGTAAAATTGGAGATCGCTAATCAAGACATTAACTTAGCTACTTTCCTGAAGTCCCTCTAAACCTACTGCGTACAAATTATACGTACTACTTGCCTGATTAAGTCGTAGACGTCACTATTGACAGATTGCCCTGCAGGGGCCATCTTATACAACGTGGTAGTAATCCTTGTCCTCGAAATAGGATGAAAACGGCTTTGTTATCACACAATGTCCGAGTCCGATGTTCGGGCAGGTTTTTCGTGACTCGACTGACTCTAAATTGCGAGAATTCCGTGTGTCTGAGAGGGAGCACAGGCTTTTTAGCCTGTCTGCCTGATGGGTAGGCCCTTCAGCATCATATTATGCCGTTCACTTCGACAGGTAGACCGCTCAAAGGGGTCCTGGTAGAAGGCAGAAATGATGTGAGCGGGGGGCACAGCGGCCAGTGGAGTCCAAGCCTTCACTGGTCGCTATTTCAAAAGTGCTGCGGCCAAGAAAACGCCCGCTCCGGAGAGATTCTCCAAAGCGGGCGTTGCATTAATCCCAAGATTACAGATTAGCTACAAGCTGCGCAGGGTGTCGGACCGCCGTTGAAAATGAAATTGATGAGATAGACGGCATCCGAAATTGTGATCGTCGAACTGCAATCTGCGTCGCCCGCTTGCAGCGGATCCGGCCCCGGTCCGCCGTTGAAGACGAAGTTGATCAAGTAGACCGCATCGGAGATTGTGACATCATCGCTGCCATCGGCATCGCCGCAGACATAAGGCGGCGCGACGACCAGGCTCAAAGCCTGTTCATCACTGCTGCCTGTGACATCGACAAGACGGGCAGTAAAGTTAAGAGTCGTCACGGCATTCGGAGTTCCCGACAACAATCCTGCAGTTGAGAGCGTCAATCCGGAACCGGACAGATTGTTGTTCTTGTCTGTCCAAGTTTTGGCGCCGGTACCATGTTGTGATACCAATTGTTGCGAATAGGCTTCGGTTTGGACAGCGGTCGGCAAGGATGTCGTTACGATGTCCACGGCCGGATTGAGTTGAACCTGAAGAGACTTCTCGAAATTTCCACCAACCTGATCATCAACTCGCGCGATGAAGCTCAAAGGTCCACTGACTGCAGGCGTTCCGGAAATGACGCCAAGTGAAGAAAGCGCGAGTCCAGATCCGGTCAGATTGCCATTCAGGTCACTCCAAGTGATAATTCCTGTACCGCCGGTAACAAGCAGAGATTGCGAGTAGGGCCGGCCAATGGTCCATTCCGGAAGACTGGTTGTCGTAATATTAAGCGATGCATTTACTGTAAAGGTAATGCTCTGATTATCGAAAGCAGAGGCTTCATCGATCACCTGCGCCAGGAAGCTGATTGGACCCGGAAAGACCGGGGTACCGGTAATCAGTCCGGAGGACGAAAGTGACAGGCCGGTTCCGCTAAGACCGCTATTGCCGTCCAACCACGTCAAGGCACCCTGACCGTTGACGGCCAGAAGTTGTTGGTTATAAGGAACTCCGGCAGTCCAGTTCGGGAGCGAGGACGACGTGATCTGCAGCGTTGTCGAAGTACACTCGTACTGTGTTACGGCAAACGCGTCGATACCGGCCTCAACAACCGAACCGCTGTTCAGATCGGATGCTTCAAAACGCATCTTCATCTGTGCAGTCGGAGTAACGAATTGGCTGACCATGAAGGAGTGTTCGATCCAGCCGCCGCTGGCCTGATTCACTGGACCAACGGTCTCAACCAAGGTCCAGCTCCCGCCGTTATTATTGGAAATATAGACGGTGAAAACATCATTGTTCGGATCAGCGCCATAACTGTTGGAGTACCATCGGGCATAACTGACACGCGCATCGCCGGAAGAGAGATCGAACGTCGGCGAGTACAATGTTGTGGTTCCGCCATCGACGTCGGTATCGCCCGCATTGCGGTCGGTTAAGTAGCACTGTCCCGAACCATCGTAATCAGTCGGCGGATCGCCGCGCGATCCCCCGCCCAAAGGCAAACCGCGATTCCAGAGCCCTGCGGTAGCGGTGCTGGAGACAGTCCACCCAAGATTGGTTTCGAAATTGTCAGAGAACGGTACATTCGCATTGCTTGCAACAATCGCCGAGAACGGAGAGGTTGGTGAAGGATTACTGAATGTGCCGTTGGTTTGTTCCTGGGCAGAAATATAGAAATCGACAATGTTCATGCAGTCTGCCGCCGGAATGGTGGCTTCGTACAGACTGCCAGAGATCAGTGTGGTTGCCGTTTCGGTCCAGAAACCGCCGTCAACTCGATAGATTAACTCTACTGTGTTCGGTACTAATACACCACCGAGACTTCCGGAAATCTGCACTTCGAAGGAGGTCGGATCGTTTGGAGCGAGCAATTCCGGAACGCCATTCGGATAGGCAAAGCTAAGCGAGGCTAGCGGGATCGTTACGCCGACCGCATTCCAAGCCTTGGCAACCTGCGTAGCCCACGCACCGGTCGAGTCGAGGTCTTCGGCGGCGGTGACAGTTGCCAGCGCGGCGTTGTAGTAGGTGATTCCAGAAGTCCAGTAAAACAGGTTGGCACGCGCAGCAATCTTGATGGCGTTGTCATAACCGATACCTGTGACTGTAATGCTGTGATGGGTTCCGCCGTCGGAAAGCAGATAATACCATTTGTTACCGACGCCCGAATTTGTGTGTACACCGCAGTAGTCATTGAATGAACTCGGAGTGCAACCATTGACATCGATCCAGTTCGGGTCTGAGGTACCGTAGTAATCGGGATCGCCATACTGATGAGGGTCGGACATGGAACGGAAACCGGCGCCGGAAAGCTGGCCGTTTTCTCCCATCAGCCAATCCGGCGTGTCAAGGCTGTCATAAGCAAATTCAAAGGCGGCGCCCATCATATCGGAGAATGATTCGTTCAGCGCGCCTGATTCTTTTTGGTAGACGAGATTGGAGCCGTTTTCCGTGAACGCGTGTCCCCATTCGTGGGCGATGACATCGGGACAGCCGGCAAGCGAGCGCCAACCGGTGCCGGCTGACCAGATCACGATGCGGCTGCCATCCCAGTAGGCGTTGTTATTGCCCTCGCCGCTGTAGTTTACGATGGTCAGCATCGACGTGCCGGTATTGGTGTAGCTATTCCGATTGAACTCGCTAAGCCACCAGTCATAAACGAGCGCAGAGTATACGTGCCCGTCGACGGCAGCTGCCTGCGAACCGCCGGCATTCCAGTTATTGTCGGCGTCTGTCGCAATTGTACCAGGAAGGGATGAAGAGGCGATATTAGTCTGCAGATAGTTGCCTGTCGGCATCGCTCCGTCATGGCCGTGCGGGTTGTTCGTAATCTGGCGGGTGTTGTTCTTCATCTGGTAGGTCGAGCCGGTGAAATCGACATCAAGATGATTGCGGGGCTGGCCCATGACATTGATGCCGGTCCCGATGGCATCGGTATCCATGATGCGATTAGCTTTGAAGGTGATTGCGCCGGTCTTGGCATCGACGAAATATTCCCAGCGCCCCATCGGAGTATCGGAATATATGAACAGACGATAGCTTAGGTAGGTTGTTCCCTCCCATGGGAAGATGACAAGTTCGGCTTCCGCTGGATTTCCCGCGCCGAAGAAAGACTTGAGATCATCTAATGCGTTTTGAGTCGCGGTGTTGGCGGTAATCGCTGCCGTGACATCAAGTTCAAGATCGGCTTCGGTATGGCCGTTAATCTGGCGCAAAACACCTTGCGGTGTGAAATGCGCAACGAGTTCCCCGCCAATGACCCTTAGTCCCCGATAATATTGATCAAGACGCAGGTGACTCTGGCCGTTGGGATCAACATCGACCTTGCGAAGCACTACTTCTTCTGCGGGGTTCTCGATGCGAAAAGCACCGCGATGTTGCTGGAGAAATTCGATTGTTCGGGGTAGTTCGGAGCCGCGAGCTACTGGTGACGATAGCTCGCCCTTGACAAAGGTTGGAACACCCTGCTCGTTTTGGTGATAGACAGCGACATTCTTGTCGGTTCTAAGTAGGTTGGGTCCAAATTTCGCGTCGTCAGAAGCTCCTGAAGCAGTGGCAGCGAATGCCAAAAACGAAGTAATCAGAAGCGACGAGCAAAAGCGTCCAATAAACATGCTCTCCTCCAATCGGCACATGTGCGTAGCGCAGAAATTACCGATGCCAAAAGACATCGTTGTTGCTCGGCAGTAATGGTTTATGACCTCTTTGTATATATAGCATTTTATAGATTAGTCAATTGATTTCCCCCATTCTCGCGCAGTTCAGGACAGTAGAATTGAGCCCGAATTTCTCCTGTTCTCAACAAAGTCGGCATGAGCCAGAAGAACTTGTTCGGACCATAACAGCGCTCCATCGACTAAGTCGGTCGAAGTTTTAGCCTTGCTTTTGTTAGTGAGCAAAGTTATCCTCCGCTTAGTCAGAATGCGCGCCGGTCGGTACGATTCGGATAATGTACTCTGACCGGTCAGATGGCATAAAATCCAATTTTAGCAATGGGAGAATTATGATTAGCTGCAAGGCACTTGCTGCCGCGCTGGTGATCTTTGCCCTGTTTCTCGCTGCCGGATGCAGTCAGAGCAGTCTAAGTCAAGGCGAGCGCGCCCTTGAGGAACGAAATTATCAGTTGGCAATTGACCACCTCGAAACTGCGTTAAAGGAGAAACCGACCGATTCCAAAACGATGAGGTCTCTCGGAAGAGCCTATTACCACAAAGGCGATTTCGCCAAAGCCGAGACATTCCTGATTGAAGCCCAAAAGGGACTGCCAAGTGATGGCACAATTGCCCTGTACCTCGGCATGATCGCGGAAAACAAGGGCGACTTTGCCGGTGCCGAGAAGAACTATCGCAGTTACTTGGCAAAGGACAGCAAATCGAAGTCAGCGGAGGCAATCCGGGGGCGCTTGCTGTTCGTGCAAAACGAAAATCTTCGGCTTCAAGTGTCGCAGGCGGTGAAACAAGAGGACGCAATTTCAAAGGAAGCTCCGGGGCAGAACACGGTCGGTGTATTGCCGTTCGCTGTCCACAGCAATTCCGACGAGACGACACGCTCGCTCGCTACCGGACTGCAGACAGTAACTTGGTATGATCTGTCATCGATTCCGGAGTTGCAGGTTGTGGAACGTCTGGAGTTCAAGTACCTGATCAAGGAATTGGAATTGGCAGAAGAAGGGTTTTCGGAGAAGAACTCTGCTCCGCGACTTGGCAAGCTGGTTCGGGCCGGCAATCTGGTTAATGCCAGCGTCGACAAACCGAGTGAAAGTTCATTCACCCTGAATTCGGCGCTTGTCAGTACTGCGGATGCCGCTTTCACGCCAACTTACGGCAAGGACGCAAAGCTAAAAGATGCAATGAAGATGCAGAAGGACATGGTTCTTTCGGTAGTCGACAGTTTGGGGATCGATATCAAGGGTAGCCGCCGGCAGTCGTTGAAGAAAGTAGCAACAGAGAACTATGAAGCATTCCTGGCGTTCAGTCAGGGCGTCGAGCTGTATGACAATGGCGAATTCGTCAAAGCCAAGAGCATGTTTGATCGTGCGATGAGTCTTGATCCGAAGTTTAATCTGGCACGTCAATTCTCCACCGATGCTGCGCTGATTGCTAATAACTCGGGGCCGATTAATACCTTCGACACCAAGATCCTGGCGACATTTACGCAGGAGAATGGCCAGTTCTTTGATCCGGTAATCAATATCATAAACATCACCAGTCCGACCACTGTTGATCCACGCACGCAGGACCAACCGCAGGACAATAGCACAGGCACCGCAACCGTCTCCGGGACGATCAGGTAAGGAGCGGAAGAATGAAGAAGATAATTATTACATTGACCGTGTTGGCAATGACAGCACAAATGGCGATTGCGGATTCGCCGAAATCCTCACAAGCGACAGTTTTTTACCTGCTCAATTCGTGGAAGACGAAGTATGACGCGGGCGGCGAGCACAAGCTTAAAGAGGGAGTCTTTGGACTTAGTGCGGCGCTCCAGACCAGCGATCGATTCTTGTTCGAACTCGACGGAACGATGGCGAATGCCAAGTTTGAGTCCGATGTTCTCGTCGATGATTTGAAGTTATCATCGATGAACGATACGCGAATTGCCGCGACATTCTTCTCAAAAGCCGGACTGACTTCGTTAACCGCGATGGCAAACTTGCCGACGGGCAAGACGAAGTTGGATGAAGAAGAGTACACAGTTGCATACTCTGTAGCGGACAACTCGCGCAAATTCCTCGTGCGGCGATTTGGTCAAGGGCTGGACATTGGCGCACAAGGGATGGTGCATCCTAAGGCTGGTAATCTGACTTTCCATTTGGGCGCAGGCTATATGCTGAAGGGCAAATTCCAAGCGCGCAAGGACGACGCCGAAAAATACAAGTTTGGCGATGAAATTTCGGCAATGGCAGGATTAGGCTATCAAAAGGACAAGATAGCATTTATGGCGGACGGTTCGTTCACCATGTACATGAAGGACAAGGTGGGAGACGTCGAGGTCTTTCAAGCGGGTTCAGCAATGGTGTTTCGCACCAATATTTCTTACACCGATCGCATGACGCTGATGACCGGTATCGCATTGTTGATGCGGGGCAAGGGCAAGGTACAGGATGCAAGTGCCGGTTCAGTTCTGGTTGATGAGGCCGAACGGTCGGGCCGCAACGAGTTCCTGTGGCACGGCGGAATCGGGTATCCGGTCAATGAGAAGGTGCGATTGAACGGACGCTTGGAGTACCAGAATTTCAGTTCCAACGACTATGAAATGGATACGCCGCTTTATCGTCCGAAGTCCAACTACTTTGGTTTCGGTGGCGGTGGCAGCTACGCTTTCACACCAAATCTCTTCGCCAGCACAATGATAACAATTTACTCCGGCAGCGTTGATCAATCCGACGTTTACGAGACTGATTTATCGGGATTGGGATTGATCTTCGCCCTGACCTACAGGGTGATGTGAGGAATATGATGAAAATAAGAAATACCATACTGATATCGCTGTTGATGCTTGCCTTTGTGGCGGGCGGATGCAGTAGTGACCGCACTGCAACTCCTGATGGGTCGAGCTCTGCCAACGTAAATGTACGGCTGCAGAAGTCGTCATTGGCCGCGCGGGTTGATCAAATGCGTTTGACCGTCTTCCAAAATGAAGCGGTCATTACGCAAGCGACGACGACGGTTGTCGACGGCGCATTTTCGTTTGGAAGCGTGATTCTACCGGTCGGGACTTATTTCTTCGTCGTGGAGGGTATTGATATCCTTCCCGATGACAATCAACTGATAATTTACAGTGGTAGTTCCCAAGTCGAAATCGGGCCAGGCTCAAATCCAGTATCGATTGATGTCGCTCCATCGGTTCAGATGGTGCGCATCGCGCCCTATGAATTGCTGACGGCGGCGTCGGCGACTTTCACGTCGAAGTTGGAAATCTGGAATATCCCCGAATTTCGCAGTGGGTCGTTCACTATCCAGCTTGATCCCGCCCGGGTGACTTTTGTTGGAGCATCGGCATCAAACGAGGATTGGGGCACGCTGGAGATTGGCAGCGAAGTGGTCGAGAATGAATTGACATTGACCGTGACCCGTATTAGTGAAAGCGATATCGTGCCGGCTCGCCAAGCGATCATAGATCTATCGTTCTCCGCTGTTGCGGCAGGAGTGACAACACTCGCGCCGGTGATCGTTTCGATGACAGACGACGAGGGTGAAATCCCGGGATTGGCGACAGTGTACGAAGAGTCGCAGAATGTCCGTATTGTCGGCGGCGGTGGCGGTGATCGCGGCGTCTTGAGTGGATACGTGTATGACGCGACATCGGGCGGAGTCCTTCAGGGAGCGCTTGTTTCGATCACAGGGCCAGCCTCGCGCCAGACCACGACGGATGAGACCGGACTGTATTTGTTTGAAGATTTGCAGTATGGCACTTATGAAGTCACTGCCACGATTTCCGGATATATTTCGCTCTCCCGTACAGTGGACCACAGCTCACAGGTGACGACTTCCATCTTCGCCCTTTCCCAACAGTTACAGGCGGGTCAGTATCGCATTGTGCTGTCGTGGGGTGAGAATCCCGCTGATTTGGATTCGCACGTGTGGACAACTTTGAGTGATGTCATTTACGAGATTTACTATGGTGACCAAGGCTCGGCCGCAACCGTGCCGTTTATTCTTCTGGACACAGACGATGTTGACGGCTATGGCCCGGAAACGATTACCATCTACCAGCTCACGAATACCGCAGTATTTGCGGTCAAGAACTACTCGGGCGAGCCGGCAATTACGACCTCCGGCGCACAGGTTGAGGTCTATTCCGGCAGCCAAAAGATCGGCAACTACAGTGTGCCGACGAGTGGGACCGGCATTTGGTGGTATGTATTCGATCTTTCACCACAAGGTGTAATTACGGAACGAAACACCATTTCGGATACTCCTCCCCTATCCTCACAAGATGGAGCTCCTTCCGGATCCGCCGCGAAATCACTGCGGTAGATACTTTTATTCAGCAATTGCCAATAGGGCGGACAGCAATGTCCGCCCTTTGTTTTTGGAGACGATTTGTCTGTAGAACTGACTATGATTCTGGTTCCGTATTGTCGTCGAGTAGGTCAGTGCTTTTTTGCGTTCGGAGGACCTGAATTCTATCCACAACACGGTCAAGCTGGCGGCGGCGGGTGTTTGTCAAATCAAGGAAGGCTTTTTGCGAATCCTCAAGTCTCTTCCCCACTGTATCCATTTTTTCAACGAACATTTTCCACTGCTTGTCAAACGAGTCAATTGCCAGAAGGATTTGTTCAGAAGCGCGCTCAAAGGCAAAATTATCGGATGCTTGCCGAATCACTGCCAAGATTGCGTAAAGCGTCAAAGGGGAGCAGACGATGACTTTGCTGCGCATGGCATCATCGAGCAAGGCGCGATCTGATTCATGAATGAAGGCATAGACCTGCTCGTTCGGGATGAACAAAAGCACATAGTCGACAGTCTTCTCCGACGGATTGATATAATCGCGACCACAGACGGCCTTGACATGCGTGCGGACATCGCGCAGGAAGTCGGCACGATAGCGGGTTTCTTCGGTTTCGTTGCCCGATTCGAGATAGCGCAGATAGTTGTCGAGCGGAAACTTGACGTCCATGTTAAGCATGAGCCCTTGCGGCAGAGGAAAACTAAAGTCGGGACGCGAGCGGCCCTCGTTCATTGTCCTCTGCTTGTAGTAGTTTACATTCTCAATGAAGCCGGCGAGCCGCAGGACATCCTCGGCCATGCGCTCTCCCCACTGACCGCGTGCCTTGGTAGAGGCGAGGGCTTCGCGAAGAGAGTTGGCGGTTTGCATCAGCGATTGCACCTGCGCTTGGTGCGATTTCAAGCTTGAATCCAGCTCTCCATACTTGGTGGCGCGATCCTTTTCGAGGCCGACCATTAGCTGCTGTACTTTGTCGAGTTCGGACTTAACTGATTTGAGCGATTCGTCGATTAGACCCTTCTTGGAGTCGAGTTCCTTGACGTGGACTTCGCGGTCGGACTCCATCAATGTCTTGCGGATCTTGAGAAATTCGTCGTTGGCCTTGGTTAAGGCTTCATTTGAGAGACTACCAAAGCTCAATTTGACGTGTTCTATCACACGATCGATATCCTGCTGGCGGCGGACGTCACTGTCGCGCAGGAGTTCATCGGCAATGGCGCGAGCCTCTTCCTTTTGGCGAGATTTGAGAAGATACACGATTGCGGCGCCAAGTACAAAACCGGCAATGAATGTGATGATTGCTGTGGTCATAGCCTTTTCCTGCAAGTGATATAGCGAACTTAGGTGGGGCTGTCAAGGTGAGATGTAAGTGACGAACGAGCTTACACTTTAAGAAAGCGCGTAAGAACGTCTTTGAGCTGGGTGCGTTCGATGTCACGGCGCAAGGTGCCTTCGTAGGCGATGGAGATTTCGCCGGTCTCCTCGGACACGACGAGACAAATGGCATCCGACTCTTCGGTGATGCCGACGGCGGCTTTGTGGCGCATGCCGAACATCTTGAGATAGGCAGGGTTCTGCGAAAGCGGCAACATACAGGCGGCTGCGATGATGGTGTCACCGCGAATGATGATGGCGCCATCGTGGAGCGGCGTGTAGGGAGTAAAGATGGTGGTGATCATTTCTTCAGAAACGGACGTATTCAGCTCTTTGCCGCTTTGGATGAAATCCTTCAAGCCGACGGTGCGTTCCAATACAATTAGTGCACCGTGTTTGAGAACGCTAAGTCGCATGGCAGCGCGGGTTATTTCGTCGACCGAAACAGACTCTTCACTCCGATAGAAGAAACGAACGATTCGCGAGTGCCCGATCTGCGCTAAGACACCGCGAATTTCGGGCTGGAACAAGATTACGAGTACGACAAAGCCAACAGTTGCGAGGTTCGTGAACAGCCACATGACGCCTTGAAGTTGGAACCAGTAGGCAAAGAACGCGAGGACAAACAAAAGTGTCAGACCAGTGATCATTTGTGCAGCGCGGGTTCCTTTCATCAGTGAAAGGAACTTGTAGAGAATCGTGGCTACGACGGTGACATCGATCAAATCGACGAGAGTGAACTTGAGGAATTTATAAGTGAACAACTCCATTACGCTGTCCCCCGCAACCTGAATGCGACATCGACAGCTTGCCGGGTTTCGGCAACGTCATGGACCCGAACTGCCGAAGCACCATTAAGCACTGCGGCTGTCGCGGCTGCCAAAGAACCTGAAAGGCGATTGCCGGTATCGGCGCCACTCAAGCGACCAATGAATGATTTCCGTGAAGCCCCGATTAATATTGGTTTCCCGAGCGACTGAAATCGGGAAATCGACCTGATGACCGACAGGTTCCCTTCGAGATCTTTTCCGAATCCAATGCCGGGATCGATCATAATTTTGTCTGAGGCAACACCGGCTGATTCCGCCTTGGCAATAGCCGCAGACAGGTAGCCGACTATTTCGCCGATCAGATCGTCGTAAGAAGTGTCGTTTTGCATCTGTTGCGGCGTCCCACGCATGTGCATTAGGACCAAACCGGCATCAAATTTTGCAACCACGTGAGCCATATCTGGATCGCCATTAAGCGCCGTAATATCGTTGACGATTGACGCGCCAGCTTCAAGCGCTGCGCTGGCGACAGAGGCCTTCGTGGTGTCGACGGAGATCGGCACGGGACATTGGCCTGCCAGAATTTCGAGGACCGGCAGCACGCGCTGTTTTTCTTCCGATTCTGAAACACGAATTGCACCCGGCCGGGAGGACTCGCCGCCAATATCGACAATGTCGGCGCCCTGCTCGACCAGCCGGAGAGCTTGTGCGACCGCCGCGTCGGTATCGAAGTATTTTCCGCCGTCGGAAAAAGAATCGGGCGTGGTATTGACCACGCCCATAACTACAATTCGATGATAATGGTTAAAAAGCCGAACTAAGTCGAATTCGCGTCGTCGAGCTTCTTTGTGCATCATGCAGTGCGCAGGTTTACCGGTACCTTGTCAAGCTTCTCGCCTCTCATGATGCGATCAATTTCGTCGCTGTCAAGAATCTCATGATCGAGAAGCGCGGTCGCCAACATGTGCAGCTTATCAAGATTGCCCTGAAGAATCTCCTCGGCCATATTGTATGCCCGCTCGACAATGCGGCGAATTTCATCATCGATTGCCTGCGATGTTTTTTCCGAGTAGTCGCGGTGCTGGGCAATTTCGCGTCCGATGAAGATCTCTTCACGTGACTTTCCGAAGGTCAACGGTCCAAGCGCGTCGGTCATACCCCACGAACAGACCATCTTCCGGGCAAGATCGGTGGCGCGTTCGATATCATTGCCGGCTCCGGTCGTTAACTGGTCGAAGACCAGTTTTTCGGCAGCGCGTCCGCCCATTAGGTAGATTAGCTTCGTTTCCA
>CAUJJY010000289.1 GCA_963205155.1 Candidatus Zixiibacteriota bacterium
AGCCTTGCATCAATGGAAGGCGTCGCCAAACCTGTGGTCGAAACGAAAATGATATAGTCGATGTCGCGCGGCGTGATGCCCGCATCTGCAAGACAACGGCCGGCGCACTCCACTCCCAGCGAGTTACAGGAATCGATATAAACTTGATTTTTGTCTTCGAAACTCTTTTCTTCCCTGTACCAATCAATTTGCACCGAAAAGTAACGCTCATCGATTTCGGCAATCTTGAACACTTCGAGCAGCCTGTATATCGGAAGCGCTGAACCAGAAAAACGTGCTTCAACAAAGTCGCGAATTTGACTTTGTGTTAGTCGATGCGGGGGAAGAGCGCATCCAACGGATTGGATCTTTGGCATAGTTCTTAATTCTACCTCTGATGGTAGTACGTACATGGCAGACATTTGGCGCAGTGTTCAATTCCGACAGGATGACAATCACCTGGTCTTGAAATCAGAAGATTATAACAATAACTAATGAACTCAGGAGAAACATGACAAAACGAGAACTCAAGTATCCATCCGGATACGATTCCAAGTCCCAAGCGACCGTGTCGCTATTTGCAGCACAGCTTGATGATCAGTTGACACTTCTTAAGGAAGCTGTAGGAAAGCTCACCGTCCCGCAGCTTGAATGGCAGCCGCAACGCGGGATGAACACCATTGGGATGTTGCTCGCCCATTTGGCCGTGGTTGAAGTGTTCTGGATTAATGTCGCTGCCAAAGGTATCCCGCCTGAACCCGAAGGCGAAGAAATCATGCTCCAGACAATAGGCATTCTAATGGATGACGATGGGTTGCCAATTAAGCCGGATGGTCTGCATCCCCAGACTTTGTCCGGCCGGTCGGTTACCGATTACTTCACGATGCTGGATAAAGCACGCACCTCAATACACGCCGAAATGAGGAAGTGGCAGGACACCGATCTGGAAAGCACATTTATACGCCGGCGCGGCGATGCCGAAACACACATTACTCGTTCGTGGACGCTTTATCACGTACTCGAACATTTCGCCGGGCATTTCGGGCAGATTTTGTTGCTCAAGCACATGATGCGCAGTGCGGGTGTCTTGAGTTCGGAATCCAAAAACTAAACCAATATTCTCTTGCCCCGCATCATCATTGTTGTTGCAATGAGCCCGGTCAATGTGAATTGTTGGATATGTTCGAGCAAGAGTTCGTCCGCCGCGGCGCAAAATGCTATCTGCGCCGTGTCCGCCCCGAAGACGCCGAGCACTTCTTTCGCTGGTATTGCGACGGCAGGATTCAAGAACACCTGGCGAATCCCTGGTGGAACCCCCGAATCGATTTTGATGCGTACCGCCTCTTCCGATTCTCGCTCTATCTCGAACCCAGCGAGTTCAGCGGAGTTCTTACAATATGTTCGTTGGAAGGTGAACCGATTGGATTAGTCAATTACTTCGATATCGACGACCAGAACAAGGTCTGCGAAGTCGGCATCATTATCGGGGAGGTCAGATTGTGGCGTCAGGGCTACGCGCTGGAAGCGCTGCGCCTGCTGATCGGTTTTTTGTCTCGCGAACATGGGATCTTGTCTATACAGGCGAGGATACTCGAAGAAAATGTTGCTTCGCAGAAGCTATTCACCAAAGTCGGGTTTGTGCAGACCGGCACCAGTCGCGAACAAGATTTCGCTTTTTTGGATTATCAATATTCGGTGATGTCGCCTATTTCTTAGTGCTATTTGAAAACGGTGTTAAGCAGCGTCGTAACTTGCTTTCCCTGCAGGTCCAGCAACTGCTTCTTGAGCCGGATCCGCTCAATTGCCACTGATGCCTGGCTAATCAGGCTGGCGATCGAGAGCAGGCGATCATCATCGACAGGCTCGGCCGGGTCCGGGTTGTTAATCACCATCACAATCTCGACTTCCTCGCCAATAACCATCGGCAAGGTGGCAAAAGCGCAACAGCCGATTTGAACCCGCTCTTCCTCAAGTAGGACATCCTTATACAGGTCTGAAGTCGAATCAAGAATGTTCTGAATGGCGCAGTCGCTGACCGTACGGCCAATTACGCCCTCGCCGAGAGGGAAACTCATGTCGTATACAGCTTGCTGCGAGTTTACGCCGAATCCAAGCATCCCACGCGCCACTTTGGCTTCCCGGTCGACGCCAAGGAGAATGGCGCGTCCAATTCCCATACCGCGGAACACCTCTTCAAGTGTCGTCTGGAAGATCTCCTCTTCACTGCACGCCTGCCGAATTGCCTCACCGGCTTCTTTGATGATCGACAATTCGCGATTACGCTCATTTAGCTTCTGCACCAGTTCGGCCGATTCGTGATCGATATTGCGGCTGACGATTTCGGTACGATTGGCGTCCGGTGCCTTAAGCGAAATAGCCAGCTCATTGGCGATTTCCTGAATTACTCCGGGAGCAATCTCAATGATCTTGTTGACCATTTCTTCGCTGGTTCCGGCAAGATCGATCGCCGACTTGCACAGCTGGCGTCTCTTGTCTTCGTCAGTTTGAAAGATCACGTCGTAAGCCATATCGCTAAGATAAATATAGTCGACCAATGGATTATTGCTCTTTTGTCGCGAGGGCAATCCGCGACGATGATGTTCCATGATCGGTTTAGCCACCAGCGGCGGCAGATTCCATCTCCGTGCCAGCCACCCGCCGACCTCGCAATGATCAATCGCAAATACCGATTTTTCGGCCGCGATCTGTTCTTCGCCGCGCTCGATTTTCTTGAGAACGATGTCGTACTCTTCCGGGAAGACCACAGCCAAAATAGCAACACCGATGTTATGCATGAATCCCGCAATGAAGGCTTCTTCCGGTGTCTTGTAATGCGATGCCGAAGCAAATAGCTTTCCGATAACTCCGGTCGAAAGCGAATGACTCCAAAACCTGCGGAAGTCGAACTTGTGGTGCGAGAACTTGCCCATGGCGTCAAACAGCGCCAATGAAATGACGACATTCTGCACGGTCCGGAATCCCATCAGGGTTATTGCCTGCGTAATCGTCGAGACCCGGCTCGCATACTCGGCGTAAAACGCAGAATTGGCGATTTTAAGGATTTTCGATGTCAGCGAGTGATCGGAGAGAATGATATTCGCCAGATCCGCTACCGATGAGCGCGGGTTTTCGGAAATCTCCCGCACACGAACGATGATCTGAGGAATGGAGGGCATCCCTTCGAATTCTTCAATCCGCCGCAACGTCTCGTGTCTTCCGATCAACGTCATCTAATTGTCCTCAAAGAGGTGTTTCTCTTCTTCGAATCGACTCTGCAAGTCTTCCGTCATGGTTCGAATGCATTCGCTGTCCAACCCGAAGCGCTCGGCGAACGGGTGCCGTGACAGACAGTCCATGGCCGGTTCAGCGAATCCGCCCGCAATCTGCTTGGCGAGCAGATTACTGAAAGCCACCACACTGCCAACGCCAACTTCGCCGCTTTCAATATCTTCCATCGTCTCGTGGTGGAACTGCACGCCATCGACTAATTCTTTCGGGAAGTTCCATTTCTTCAA
>CAUJJY010000290.1 GCA_963205155.1 Candidatus Zixiibacteriota bacterium
CCAATCGCCAGGGCGGCGTTTGGAGTTAGCGGGCTGGTGATACCCAACTTCTTAGCAGTTTCAATGACTCGGTCAACTCCAACCTGCTGGAGCAGTTTAATCGCAATGAGGTTTCGCGACATTGCCAGTCCCTTGCGCATCGTCATGGCGCCCAAATATTCGTCATCGTAATTGCGCGGACTCCACACATCTGATCCGGGGATTGTCAAGGCAATCGGCGTGTCATAGAGAATATCACAAGCGTGCAAACCGTTTCCGATCGCGGCCATGTAAACGAACGGCTTAAAGGTTGATCCGGGCTGCCGCTGCGCCTGCACGGCGCGATTGAACTTCCATTTGCGGAAGTCCTTGCCGCCGACCAGAGCCATTATGTCGCCGGTGCGGTTGTCGATGGCGACAAAAGCTCCCTGTACGTCCTTGAATCGGTATCCAGTGATGTTACCGGCCGAATCGTACTCGGCCACGCTGTACTCGGGATTACCCAAATGCTTGCGGCGCTCCATTCGGGTCTGGAGTGAATCGACCTGAGCAACGAGCGACGTTTCGACAATTCTCTGCAGCCCGACATCAATAGTCGTATAGACTGCGAGACCGCCTCCATAAAATTCATCTTCGCCATATTTTTCGACAAGATACTGACGGACCATTTCGGTGAAGTAGGGAGCCTCGCCGGCATTATCGAGCGAGAAATCGAGTGTGATTGGCAGTTTCTTCAGGCTGTCAGTCATCACCGAATTTATGTAGCCTTCACTTTCCATTCGGGAGAGAACATAGTTTCGGCGGCTTAATGCGCGATCGACATGATTGACCGGAGAGTATCGGGCCGGTGCATTGACGATCGCAATCAGCAGTGCCGATTCTTCGATCTTAAGTGCTTCTGTGCTCTTGTTGAAGTAAGTCCGAGACGCCGTTTCAATACCGTATGCACCGTGGCCGTAATAGTAGGTATTTAGATACATTTCAAGAATTTCGTTCTTGGAATAGGTACGCTCGATCTTTATAGCGGTTAAAGCTTCCTTGATCTTGCGTTCGAGCGATATTTCGCGATCATAGAACAACATCCGCGAAAGCTGCTGTGTGATTGTTGATCCTCCGCCGCCGGAGCCGAAACCGGAGAAGAGATTTCGAAATATTGCCCGCATAACTCCGCGCCAATCGACTCCCCAGTGCTTGAAGAAGTGATCATCTTCAGTGGCGACCAAGGCTTGAACAAGATGCGCCGGGATTTTGCTGTAGGGTACAAGAGTCCGGTTTTCGTAATGATATTTTTGGAGCAAGTCGCCGTGAATGTCGAAAATGCGGGTCACAACGGCAGGTTCGATATTGTAAATCTCCTCAATGGAGGGAAGTTCATCCTGATAGCTAAAGGCAAGCGCAACTCCGACGCCGCCCACTGTCAGCAACGCCAACATGACTAGTGTGTAAAACTTGTATAACCGTGTCTGATTCATTCCATTCCCATTTGTTACTTCTTATACTACTTGACTATTCAAGTTAGACAATAAAAAATGCTTGATGTGATTTGGCAACTTTCGTTGTTCTAACGTCTTCGGTTCACGTGAAAGCACCCGGCTGCAAACCAGGATCTGGGTTGCTAATTCTGAACGTCAAAAAAGCTCTTCCGTGATTTACACTACATTCCTTTTCACTGACGGGTATCAAGAAACTGCAAGAAATTGCTAATCCTGGTGACGGCCTATGTTGTATTATTAGCCGGAAATGGAAGACACCAGCCGTCTCGAGATCACCGAATGAGGATCACACGCATAAGTTGATGCATTATGACAGCTTAGCGCAGCCCTGGTGCTTGCGAGAGATCAGTTAGGTAGGGAAAAAGTCCGAACAGGTAATTGCGTTCGTCACACATTGCGTGGCACGTTACTTGCAAGGATTTGGCTGGAATAGAATTTGGAGGGTCGATGAGATACCGTAGTGTTATCATCGTTGTTTTGGCGTCAATGGGGTTTTTGTTTGCGGGTGAATTGATCGCAAACGGAAACACTCTGTTTGTGCAGCGAATGAGCCGACGGCAGCAAATCGCCAACACGCAATACGAAAACGGATTTACAGATTCTGATCAGTCGACGTCCACATTGCAGCGACGTGCCGAAGGGCTATTTGGCGATCTAAAAGTCAATTCTGACAATCTCTCGTCAACCTTTGACCAACGTAACTGCGACATCGCGCATTTTGCTGATGGTCGTGGTGTTGTGGTGTGGGAAGACGAGCGCAACGGCGTCTGGCGCATAGCTGCCCAACCGATAAATCTTTCCGGAATAGCGGTCGGGGCAAATAGATTTCTCGACGGTGGTGTTCCTCCAGTTACTTTGCAGCAATCACGTGTTGCGGCCAATTCTGCCGGGATTGTGGTTATTATCTACTTGAAGGGAAGCGACAATGGTCTCTATGGCAGGACTTACGACTTTAGCTTAGGGTCCGGTGGGGCAGAGTTTCGAATTGATGATGCAACGCCCGGCAATTTCGTCAATCAGCCGGACATTGCGTTACTCTCCGGTAATCGCTTCGTCGTAGTTTGGGAAGACTCACGCGACGGATCGAACATTTTCGCGCAGATACTGAATTCCAATGGTACACTGTCCGGCGACAATTTTCGAATAAACGCAGATCTCGACTCTCCGTATCGAATTGCTCCAGCCGTAGTATCAACACTTGCCGGTGACTTTGCGGTGGTTTGGGAAGATGGTCGATCCGGGAATGGCGATGTATACTTGCGAATATTCACTGATGTCGGTACGCCACTCTTTCCTGAATTGATGCTCGACGCCACGTTCGCATCGGACTATCAGTTCATGCCTAAGTTGACTTTCCTTAAAGGCAGCGGTTATCTCGCTGTTTGGATTTCCGATCGCAACGGCGGGCAGTCGATATACGGACAACTGGTGTCAACGTCGTCGGCACCGATTGGAAGCTCGTTTCGAGTGAACGACTCGGACACGGACGTATGTTGGGATCTCAATACCGAAGGAACTGCCGATTCTGGGGTCGTGTGTGTCTGGGCAGAGTATTCGACGATGGCCTCAATTGAACTCCAGAAAATCGATAAAAACGGCGCCATGACTGGTGGAAACATTAAGCTCGAAGATAGCGGCTTGCTGCGCGAGCGTGCGTTTCCGGCAATTGCCAGGGGCGCGACCGGCTTTACCGCGGTTTGGGTCGACCAGCGAAATGGGAATCTCGATCTCTTCGCCCAACGTCTCTCGTCCAGTTTTGAGAAGACGAACAGCAACTACATAATCAATGACGATGTAAGCGGGGCACAACAGTTGACTCCCGGCATCGCCGGAATTACGTCCAATAGTCTAGCAGTGGTCTGGCAAGATCGTCGAGCGGACCAAGGTGACATTATGCTGCAGATTCTAAGTTCAGGCGGTACTCCGTTGGGTTTTGTAGTCAAGGTCAATGACGATGGCGGTACAGCAATACAGAAGAACCCTCAAGTCGGCGCCGCAAGTTCCGGCAATATTTGGGCAGTCTGGGAAGATGCCCGAACCGACGGAGGCTTGCAGGGACAGAATATTCTGGCGCAGAGGTTCAGCGGAACCGGAGTGTCACAAGGGGTAAATGTCTTAGTCAACGATGACGGTACTTCGCACCCGAAGAGCTTTCCTGATCTCGACGTGATTCCCGACGGAAGAGCGTTCTTTGTCTGGATCGATGAGCGCGACAATTCGCGCCAGATCTACGCTCGAGGTTATTCCGCCAATGGTCCAGCGCTCGGATCCAATTTCAGGATATCAAACGCACCTGCCATGATCGAGAATCTCGAGCCGCATATTGCAGCGCGAAGCGATGGATCATTTGTGGCGGCCTGGCTGTCGATTATTGGGGGCAGGAAGGTGGCTTACTTCCAGCAGTACAGCGGACCGAATGTGCCATCTGGTTCTGTGCGTATGCTCGAAGTTGACACGGCGAACGTTCAAGTCCTTGATGTCGATATCTGTGCGAACTATGCCGACCACAGATTTTACGTGTCGACCATTGAAAACGAAAATGGCCAGACAAACGTTAAGATGTACGGTTACGATGCGGTTGGAGTTCCGCTCACCGGCGCTGTCGCCGTTACCGATCTGCCCGGCTCGTATTCAGACGTCAGAATCGCGACAGACGTCGATGACGGAATCCTAGTTAACTGGCTGAAATCCAGTTCGAACGGCAATCGCGGTCATATGCAGATTATGAGAAATGATGGTTTTGCGTTGGGCAGCAATCAATCAATTAGCACAAGCGCGACAAATCGCGTCGAGTGCGTGCCAGCAGGGACGATGATCGGCGGCTATCATTATAACGTTTGGGCAGATAATCGCAATACTAATGCAGGTTTCGACATTTTCATCAATTCGATGCAGTATACCGGCACCGATTCGGAAGACGAAGTTGACGTCGTTCTCCCTCCGGGTTTGGAATTGGAGCAGAACTATCCCAATCCCTTCAATCCTGAAACAGCAATTAGCTACTCTCTGCAGCATGCAGGTATTGTAAGGCTGACAATTTACAATCTCCTTGGCCAAGAGGTTAGCCGCCTTGTTGACGAGTATCAACAAGCAGGAAGCTACGAGGTCACTTGGAACCTGGCAGCAAGGGGACATTCCGCCGCATCTGGGGTCTATTTCTACCGACTGTCCGTCGGAAATGAGTCGGTGACTCGAAAAATGACGCTTCTGAAATAAACCTAACTGTCACTTGATTCAGAAATTCAGGTCGACCTCAAGTCGCCCTTTTTCGTTTGGATTCGGTTAACAAAATCCGCCCAATGAGCAAACTTGCATTGACTATCTCTCTTGCTGTAATTAGCCCTTGACAGTTTGCAGTCAAAGTTGTTGATTATCATGGGTGGTTGGGT
>CAUJJY010000291.1 GCA_963205155.1 Candidatus Zixiibacteriota bacterium
TCTCTTGAGGAGGAGATATGAGTTGGAGTCTTTATTTTCTCGTGGTGGTCATCCTCGTTGGTGCAGTCTTAACCGTCGCGCTCTTCGGTGCAATGGTTTGGCTTGCCCGTCGCAAGGACACCGAAAAACCAAACGCTTAGATTGCCCCATCAGCAAACGGGCCATCTTTGCCCGCACGGAGCAACTCACAGCGGTTCGTAAGGCTCGGATTTGGAAACAACCGCAGGCAGGACCGAAACTCCCGCGTTTAGCTGTGGCCGAACTCCTGCAAAGCCCGCCCATTCTCTTGTGCTGGGTTCTTCTGTCATTCAAATATTGAATGGAAGCGGCTCGATGCTGCTATAACAACCTCAAGCAAAGGCGTCAAATTCGCGTTGGTGTACGTCGGCTCAATAATGTCGACTTCATGGATGCATTTTCACTTGCACACCGTTCTCCTCGCAAGTATATTTCGCCAACGGTACACTCTTCAATCTACAACCACTTATCCCGGAGGCACCATGAAACGGTCCCCCATGATGCTTGCCCTGGCAAGTATTGCCTTCTTAGCGTTGACCGCTAACGCCGGCAATTTCCCCCGCGTCGTCGCCTATCAAGGCCGAGTAACCGACAACGCCAACGTTCCCGTCACCGACCCGGCCGCCGATTTCCAGTTCCGGCTCTACAAGCAGGCCGCGGCGGGTTCGATCCTGTGGAGCGAATCGGCCACGCTCGCCGTCGCTGATGGCTTGTTTTCCCACAATCTTGGGTCATCGTGCCCGGGTTGCTCGATTCCCGATAATATCTTTCTCTCCAATGACACCCTGTATCTGGAGATTCAGTTCGAAGCCCAGGTTATTTCACCCCGTGTCATACTCACCGCCTCGCCGTTTGCCTATCGTGTGGCTTCCGTGGATCGCGCCAACGGCGGAACGATTACCGGTGAAGTCGTGATCAATGGCAGTGCTCTTGGCAACCAGTTGGAGGTCAACAACAGTGGTCCCGGTCGGGCTGGATATTTCCAGAATGCTGATGTTGGCAATACTGAACCGGCCCTCATCGGATTCCACAATGGCGGCCAGCCGGGCGGCTTGTTCCACAGCGAACTTGGCCCTGGCTTGATGGCCTCGTCGAGTACACCCGATGCCGCCGAGATGAACGGGTCGGTCGACATCAACGGCGATTTCCGCTCTCTGCAATTGCGCAACAACAGCGACCAACTGCGTGCCGAGCTGGGCCTGAATGCCGACGGCGCTCTGCTGTCGTTGCGTTCGTCCGGTGGTTTTGAAGGCGTCTTCATGAGCGGCGGTATTTTCGGCGACGACGGAGTAGTCCTATCCTCTGGCGCGATATCGTCTTTCGAAACCCTCAATGAACCCGGTATCGCAAACAACGCCGACTTGCCTTCCGCCAGTCTCGGCAATTCAGCTTCAACCATCACGTCGCGTACCTTGGTTGCGCCGGCTGACGGTTACATCGTAGCCATGGCGACCGGCTATATCAACATGTCTCATGACAGCGGTTCCGCATCCACAGTCGTAGTTTATCTGACCGACGATGTGGGCGACCCGATCGACAAGCCTACTACACAGTGGCGCATCTCCATCAATGGCGTCAGTGGGCAATATGAGTCCCCGTACGCTGTCCAGGGTGTCTTTGCCGCGACCGCCGGCAACAATTCCGTTTTTCTGCGCGCCAACAAGAACGGCGCCACGTTTGGGAATCTGGTGGAGACTCAACTGACTCTGATGTATTTCCCGACAGCTTATGGTGCGGTGGAACCTGCATTGCTTCCGGCCAATCCCTCGGATCCGGCTATGCAAAGCCACACGGCTGGCGATGATCCCGCTCGTGCCGCAGAAATCGAGCGCCTGCGCCTGAAAAAAGAAGTCGACAGCTTGCGAGCCCAACTCGATCGAATACTCCAACGGCTCGAAAGCAATTCTCAAAACTAACTTCTGTTTTGAGTAACATTCGAGGTCACCTGACCGGCGCCAGGACTTCAGACCAACTGTCTTGGGTCGGTTTTAAGTTCAGCACTCCCGCCGGGCAGATCATCCGATCTGCCTGGCTTCTCATCTGATCCGTCCGGCTTCTCTTGTAGGTTGGCCCGCGCGAGAATGCCGTCTCTCCATAAAGGCAACTCACGTAGGGGAAATCACGGCCCTTGGCCGGTCTTCTTACAGGAACACCTCACGAATGCACACTTGCGACGGTAGCCTACTTTTCATGTTGACAATCGCCTCTCTTGAGGACAAATAACTACGCTGTCCGGTGAGTCGCAGTCCGCTTTATTCGTGCTGGGACCCAGCATCCAAATTCCAAACCGGTGTAGCTCAGTTGGTAGAGCAGCTGATTTGTAATCATCCCCAATAAAAATGCCCCTAAAACGAAGGTCTGCAACTCCCTGCAGGCCTTCTCTTTGTGAAATTAAAATTCGAATTTCCGCGATTTATTCTCGTCACTGTAACCGAATGTGACTGAGACTTATTTGAAGCACAGAGTTCGCCTCATTTTGGCCAGTTTTGAGTCTCGATCTCGACAAAGTATGAATGTCTCGTGCACCGTCAATCGAAGTGACGAGTGAAGAAGCACGGAAATCGTACGTGGGCATCATAGACCCACAAGTCCTATTACTGTCAGATTCTGTCAGCAAAAGTTACAAAAGTCGCTCTTGTTGTCGGATTTAGGCTTGACAGAGGCGATTCTTAGGCTAACTTGGTGTAGCTACTTCTAATCTTCGATGCTCGGGAGGGCATATGAGAATTCTCAAAGTTGGGTTGTTGATGTTCCTCACAAGCAGTTGTCTCTTTGCCGCTACAATTCGGGTGCCACAAGACCTCGGCAGCATTCAAGAGGGAATAGACTCAGCCGTGAGCGGTGACACTGTCTTGGTGGGGCCAGGCCTATACGTGGAGAACGTTAATTTTAGTGGAAAACGACTAGTTCTCATGAGTTCTGCCGGTCCCGAGCAGACCACAATCTTTGCCTTTGACGAGACTATCAGCACGGTCTCGCTTGTGAACTATGAACTCCAGGGAACCGTCGTTCGCGGATTCACGATTACTGGCAGCAATGCTACAGGGGTCAAATGTTTCGGTTCTTCTGCAACAATAGAGGACAATATCATAACCGATAACGGCAGCGCTATCGAGAACGCCGGCGCAGGTATTGCACTGTACAATACCGCCAATACTGTCATACGTGGCAACAAGATATATGCCAATCATCCAAACACTTATGCTGGCGCAATAAGCGTGGGTGACGATGGTAGAAGCAGCACGAATGACAAGATCTACTACAACCTCATATATGATAATCTCGGGATATGGGACATCAGGATCCTCGGTCACGTCACAGGTTTAGTGATATCGAACAATACGATTGCAGCGCCCTCATACGGCGCCGTCTATAATCAGAGTAATAACACAATTTCGGCACTCAACAACATTATTTGCTACTGTCCAGTTACGGGGATGGGTGGGGACCAACCTATATCAAACGATTACAACTGCTTTTTTGCAAACAATGCAAATCTTGGATTCGCTGGTGGCCCTGGAAACATCTACGCGAATGCCCTGTTTGTCGATTATGCCGCGCGCGACTTCCACCTGCAAACCGAGTCGCCATGTATTAATGCTGGCGATCCTAATCCGGCATACAATGATCCTGATGGCACGCGCAACGATATCGGTGCGCTCTATGCCGCTCTGCAAAGCTTGCCTGGAGCGGCTTGGATCAACTTTGGATCAGAGTATTTCGACAATGTCGTGCACACTTTCACACCAACAATTTATTGGACGTTTGTTGACACTTTGACAGCTACTCAATCAGGATATGAGATCGAAGTAGGAACTGACTCGAACTGGATTGTGGCTGAAGTGTGGCAACCTGGTCAACAACTTAGTTCGGCGACTAGTGTGATGTATGCTGGTACAGCCCTATTGGATCATCAAATGTATTTCTTGCGGCTGCGCGTCTTTAATGGAGTGGAGTGGGGACAGTGGAGTTATGCATACTTTTCCACTTCGATCGCGAGGACGATTCGCGTACCTCAAGACCAGGAAACAATTCAAGCGGGTATTAATGCGGCGAGAGATGGCGACACGGTCTTAGTATCTCCTGGTTCGTATCCTGGTCAGGTTGAGTTCTTGGGCAAGTCGGTAGTCTTAACATCGACGGGCGGTCCATCTGTTACGTTCATTTATCCACCAATTGCGCCTGCAATCAAGTTTACAGCAGGAGAACCTCTCGGTACTGAAATCAGCGGGTTTACTTTTCGCTACACTGCAGGTGACAATCATATCCTTTGTTTGAACGGGTCTTACCCGACAGTGAAGAATAATGTCTTTGAAAGTCTTTCTGCCAATTTGGTGATAATCGCAGTTGGAGGCGCCAACGCAGTGATTGAGAGAAACGTCTTCGCCAATAACTTTGTCGGTAATGCCTGCATTGGTGTCCCTCCGGGCGGAGCTGCCACCATTATTAACAACACATTTTACGGCAATAGTCGCGGATTCTACTCCTATGGACCGACTGTTGCAAAAAACAACATTGTTACCAACTGTACGGATTATGGGATTTTTGGCCAATACAGTGACTTGTCGTATAACAACTCCTTCGCAAACGGTCAGAACTATGACGGAGGTGCTGTGGCTGGCATTGGCTCAATTTCTGCAGACCCGCTCTTTGTGAATCCGGGTATCAAGGACTTTCATCTTCAATCATTCTCCCCCTGCATTAATTCAGGAGATCCCGCTCTGATCTACAATGATCCGAATGATAGTCGGAATGATATGGGTGCATTTCCATTTGTTCCACCTGTCGTTATTACGTCACTGCAGATAATTGGAGAGACCGACCTTCTTCACATTGTCGGCGAAACACCAGAATTCTCGTGGACCTACCAAGATATCAATGGGCAGACGCAAACACAATTCAACATAGCGGTCGGTACAGATAATGATTGGCAATTCGCTGAAATGTGGAATCCGGCGCCGATCAATAGCGACATGCTAAATGTCCTCTATGGCGGAATTCCGCTCACTGATAACCACGTTTACTGGCTGCGGTTGAGGATTAGGACTGATTCAGAGTGGTCCGAGTGGTCAGAATTGATGTTCCGTATGAATAGCCTACCATCGATCCCAGAACTTAGAACTCCGATTCAGGGTAGCGACGTTATCGACGAAGTTCCGTTACTGACGCTTCACCAGTCAAGCGATGCCGAAGTTGACAGTCTGCTCTATACTGTTGACGTGTCCCAGGATAACTTTTCGAGCGTGCTCTACAGGTACTCCGTGCGTTCGTCGGCTGACTCATTGGCCAGTGTAGCAATCGACTCTGTTCTCACAATGTATTCGCAGTACTGGTGGCGTGCGAAAGCCTCCGATTACTATGAAGAGTCAAACTGGTCACCAGTCTGGTCATTCTTCTTAAGCGGCCCGAAAAATCTATTTGTCGACTGCACAAATGGCGATGACGCCGGCACCGGAAGGTACAGCGATCCATTTCAAACCATCAATCATGCAATTGCTGTCGCCGACACTTCCGACTCGATCTTCGTATTCCCCGGCGAATGCCAGCAGACCGTTATCATTGCCAAGCCGGTGAATCTAATCAGCCTCAATGGACCGAATGTTACGACGATTCGTGGCGTGACTGGATATCGCTGTATTCTTGTCGATGGTGTCGTTGAGGACACTGTTCGCATCGAAGGATTCACAATCACCGGAGGCAGCCCCAATCAACTAGATGACCTCTACTACAACGGCGGCGGCGGGATTCTTGCGCACTACTCGCTTGTCAGTATCGACAATTGCGTCATAGTGAACAATGTTGCAGAGACTGCTGGCGGTGGAATATTGTTCCGAAAGGACACCAATTTCCGACTCACTAACTCGACAGTCTGTCATAATCAAGCATTGACCAGCTCTGGCGGTGGTGTGGCGACCGTCGATGCGGCCAGCGGCACTATAGCCCGAACGGCAATTGCAGGGAATACTGCTGAACTAAACGGCGGCGGCGTGTTCTTCTGGGGCGGAACGCCGGAATACTACGGTCGCGATTTCGTCATGACCAACAATGTCGTCGTGAGCAACCTGGCATCTGAAGGAGGTGCTGGAGTTGGCGCGCGCAGGGCC
>CAUJJY010000292.1 GCA_963205155.1 Candidatus Zixiibacteriota bacterium
GCAACATCTGTTTAGTTCGGGCTATGCGACATTGACAGCGGGCCAGACATATGTCGAGTACAATTACCTCCAGAATGACTCACTATTGAATCCGGTGTTTCGGAATGATGCCTTTGAGCACGAGTCGTCCTTGCGCGGTGATTTGGTAGTACAGCTGTCACCGCAGACGAAGTTCACCGGTGGCATCCAGGGGAAGTTGATTCGATTCTCTGCAGATGTTCTGGTGCCGCGATTCACGGATAGTTACGGCAGTGAAATTGAGATCAACAGACAGATCGATACAACGGCACAAAAGGCTTCAGGTTATGTGCAATTGGTGCAGACTCTGGGCCGGGTGAATCTTACTGCGGGTGGGCGCTTGGACTACTTCAGCCTGATTGAGGACAATGTTGTCTTGTCCCCGCGGGTCAGCGGGGCGTTCCGCTTGGCTGAACGGACATCTCTGAACGCAAGCGTCGGCAGATATTACCAGTCACCTTCATATATTTGGTTGGCGGCATACGAAGAAAACCGGCAGTTGGAGTTCGTGGGAGTGAACCAGTATATAGTGGGAATAGAACGAATTGCACGCGATGATACGCGTATTACGTTAGAGGCATATCTGAAGAGCTATTTCGACTATCCTGCCAGCAGCACCAGGCCCTATCTTGTTCTTGCCAATACCGGCGGTGGATTTGGCGGCAAGGATGAAGGATTTGCGTCGTTCGGGTTTGACCGATTGGTAAGCAAGGCTACGGGGAGAACGCGCGGGGTGGAACTGTCGGTGCAGAAGAAGCTTTCGGAAATTCCGTGCTATGGAACACTTTCGGTGAGCTACAACCAATCGGAATTCACGGCACTCGATGGGATTAGGCGTCCCGGCAGCTATGATCAGAGATGGATACTAAACATTGGCGGCGGTTACTTGTTCAACGAAAAATGGGAATTGGGAACCAAGTTCCGGTTTGCATCGGGTTCACCGTATACTCCCTTCAACAGCGATGGAACGCAGTCTCCGGACTTGTATAACTCGCGTCGTCTGGAGGCTAATCACAGTCTTGACGTCCGACTTGACCGGCGGTGGTTTTTCAATGGCTGGACGATGATCACCTATATCGATATCCAGAATGTATACAATCACGCCTTCCATCAAAAACCGCGTTGGAATGAACGAGAGCGGGCGATTGATGATGACGAATCAATTGGACTACTGCCGACTATTGGTCTAAGCGTGGAGTTTTAGGTAAGTTAATGAGGATCTTGGTCACAGGCGCAACAGGATACATCGGCGGACGACTGCTGAAGGTGCTCGAAGCGGGCGGACATCAAGTGCGATGCCTGGCGCGCAAGCCGGAATACTTGAAGTCGAAGGTCGCCCTTTCAACCGAGGTTGTAGAAGGTGACGTCGCAAACAAGGATTCGTTGCAAAAGGCGGTTGCGGTCATTGATGTCGAGTACTACCTCGTGCATTAGATGGCTTCCGGTGAAGAGTTTGCGAGCCGCGATCGGGAAGGTGCCGAGAACTTTGCTGTGGCTGCAAAAGAGTGCGGCGTAGGGCGAATCATCTACCTTGGAGGGTTGGGGAGCGATCGAGAGCTGTCGAAGCATTTGTCGAGCCGTCAAGAAGTCGGCGAATGCTTACGCAGCACAGGCATAACGACAATCGAATTTCGCGCATCGATTATCATCGGTTCGGGAAGTTTGTCTTTCGAGATGATTCGCGCTTTGGTGAGCAAGTTGCCAATCATGGTGACACCGCGCTGGACGCGGACGCTTTCACAACCGATCGCGGTAGAAGACGTAATCGAGTACCTCATCGCCGGACTTGACGTCAAATGTCCCGAGAGCACCGTCGTCGAGATCGGCGGTGCTGACAGGGTGTCCTATCTGGACATCATGAAGGAGTTCTCCCGTCAACGTAACCTTAGAAGAGTCATCATTCCAGTACCGATTCTCTCGACCTACATTTCGAGTTTATGGCTGGGCTTAGTCACGCCGGTTTACGCTGGAATCGGCCGTAAGCTGATTGACAGTGTTCGCAATGAAACCGTCGTGACGAATAATCTGGCCGCGACGATGTTCGCAATCCGTCCACGCGGCATTCGCCAGGCTGTGGAGCGCGCTCTGAAGTATGAAGATCAAAGTTTTGCGCAAACGCGCTGGAGCGACGCGTTGTCTTCAATACCCGCCCAACGGCCCTGGGGCGGAATCAAGTTTGGCTCACGGCTCGTCGACTCGCGCAGCATCACTGTAAATTGTACTCGCGAACAGGCTTTTGCTCCAATCCGGAGAATCGGTGGAAAGACCGGCTGGTACTATGGCAACTGGTTATGGAGACTGCGCGGTCTGATGGACATCATGGTGCGCGGCGCCGGAATGCGGCGCGGCCGCCGCAACCCCGAGGAATTAGTCGTCGGCGATACAGTGGACTTCTGGCGCGTGGAGGCATACGAGCCGGATCATTTGCTGCGGCTTTCCGCCGAAATGAAGGTTCCGGGGCGGGCTTGGCTGCAATTTGAAGTCAGCGGTGAAGGAGACAGTTCCGTCATCAGACAGACAGCGTTGTTCGATCCAGCCGGAGCATTCGGACTGCTCTATTGGTACACGCTTTATCCAGTTCACGAACTGGTATTTAAGGGGATGCTCACTCGAATAGCGCGAAGCGCAAGCCGGCGGAGCGCTCGCCCCTGTTGACATCGGGTGCGGTAAGCGGTATCATAGAGCAATGCAATTTGAATTACCCGCCGAATTTCTCCAGCGCTACGAATCACTTTCCGACCAGCCAGAGAAGTTCTTTGCGGCCCTGTTGCGGCCATTGCCACGATCGTGCCGCGTCAATACGCTTAAAGCAGAAGTGCAGCATGTTCTCGAGCGCTTTGAAGGGTACGGAATCCCTCTACATGCCTGTCCGTGGTACGAACACGCTTTCAGTTCGGATGATGTCCGCCTGGGAGCCACGCTGGAGCATTTCATCGGGGCAATCTACATTCAGGATTTGACCTCAATGCTGCCGCCGTTAGTGGTCCGAGCGGAACTGGCGAGCGCAACGTCGGTGCTTGATGCCTGCGCGGCACCCGGCTCCAAGACGACGCAATTGGCGGCGTTGATGAATAACCGCGGCACGATCGTCGCGAATGATCTGGAGTATGATCGCATCCGGGCACTCAAGTTCAATTTGGAGAAGACCGGTGCCCTGAACACGGTTGTCACGAATTACGATCTGCGGAATTTTCCGCAGACGGAGTTTGATATCATCTTGCTTGATGCGCCATGCACTTCGGAGGGCACGATGCGGAAAGATCGCAAGCTGTTCACCTGGTGGTCGCCGAAGCGGATCCCGGCAAGCGCCAACCGGCAAAGGCAGCTCATCACCAAGGCGTTTGATTTACTGCGCGTCGGCGGCACGATGATCTATTCGACCTGCACATTTGCTCCGGAAGAGAACGAAGCGACAATCCAGCACTTGCTTGATAATCGGCCGGCAGAACTTGAACCGATCGAGATCCCGGGATTGATGATGACAAATGGGCTGACCTCGTGGCAGGGCAAGGATTTCGATCCGCGATTGGCCAATACAAGGCGCATCTTT
>CAUJJY010000293.1 GCA_963205155.1 Candidatus Zixiibacteriota bacterium
CATAAATGCCGCCACGCGCATATTCACCTTGTATTGTTCGGAAACTGAATAGACATCGTTAAATGCGGCAACCATCGCAATCTCCAGCCGGCGATTGACTTCGTCTTCCGTCCAGTAATACCCGATTCGATTCTGCACCCATTCGAAGTACGAAACAGTCACGCCGCCTGCATTGCAAAGGATGTCAGGGATGATGAAAACACCCTTGTTCTCGAGGATCTTATCCGCTTCCGGCATCGTCGGACCGTTCGCGCCTTCAGCAATGATACGAGCTTTGACTTCTCCGGCATTCTCGCCTGTAATCAGATTCTCAAGTGCCGCAGGCACCAGAAGCTCTATATCGAGCGCCACGACCTCTTGGTTGCTAATCGGAGTAGTGCCCGGAAATCCCACAACCGACCCGGTTGTATTCGCATGCTCGATCAGACGCGGAATATCGAGACCGTTCCTGTTCATCACTCCTCCCAAAACGTCGGTGACGGCAAGAACCTTCACTCCCATTCCGTGAAGCAGCTCGGCGGCAATCGAACCAACATTTCCAAATCCTACCACGGCGGCAGTAGCTTTCTTAATATCCAAGCCGAGAGCCTTGTATGCCTCACGCACAGTCAACATCAAACCGCGACCAGTAGCCTCACGCCGCCCATGAGATCCGCCGATCAAGAACGGTTTGCCAGTCACAACCGCAGCTTCGGTATGCCGAACGTGCATGGAGTACGTGTCCATGATCCACGCCATTGTCTGCTCGTTGGTATTGACGTCCGGCGCCGGAACATCCGAGTTAGGACCGAACACGTCGAGAAGATCAGCCGTGTAACGACGCGTCAATCGCTCCAGTTCACCCTTCGAGAGCTTTTTCGGATCTACTGTGATTCCGCCCTTGCCGCCGCCAAACGGTATGTTCACCACCGCGCACTTCCATGTCATCCAGCTAGCGAGCGCCTGCACTTCATCGAGGGTAACGTTGGGATGGAAGCGTATTCCACCTTTGGCGGGACCACGAACGATCGAATGCTGCACCCGATATCCAGTGAACACCTGAAACGTTCCGTCATCCATCTGAATCGGCAGCTTGACAATGACGCTTCGCCGTGGTTGCTTCATTATCTCCACGAGGGCCGGATCGATTTTCAACAGCCCGGCAGCCGTGTCGATTTGATGAAGCACATTTTCAAAGACCGAAAGCGGCACGTCTTTGGACTTGATCTGACCTTGCATTTATCCTCCTACTTGCGGGAGACGAATTTACTTTCACCATCATAAAATCGCCACAACAAATCTCGACCCTGCCGGATTCCGATTCGCGGGCTTGCAACTATCTTTGACGGCACCTCGCCGTCGTCCATCACGAAGAACATTGGACCTGTCACACTTGCGCTCGTATCCGCGACGCGCAGGTCAAACGCCTGACACAATTTTCCCGGACCCGAGCAGAGGTGACGGATGTCGGCGCGACCGCGATTCACCTGCATTTCTTGAATGCCTTCTAACGGCTCGATTGCACGAATGAGAACCGCAGCCGGAACACCTTTCTTTTCCGTGACAATATTCAGCATGTTATACATGCCATATATGAAATAGACATAGAGAAATCCGCCGTCGCCGTACATTACGCTGTTTCGCCCGGTCTGCCCGAATCGCGCATGACACGCGGGATCGTCTTCGCCGATGTAGGCTTCAACTTCGACGATTCTGCCGGACATTCGCCCGGCATCTCTATGTACTACGAATCTCTTTCCGATCAGCGCTTGTGCAACTTCAAGTGTTGGCTGGCGATAAAAATCGCGCGGTAACTTAAACGCCATACCCTTCTTCAAGGTCGCATGGAAGAATTTCCGGCACCAGTGCCACCGCCGATTCAAAATCCAGCGCCAGTTGATCCGGCGCATGCGCATCCGAACCGAGGCCGCTGACAAACACTTCTGCGCGCCGTGCCTCGTTGAGAATGGCGACTGACGGATAGTACTCATTGATTCCGTGGCGCATGCCCGAGGTGTTTACTTCCAGCGCAAGATCACTCGCCTTCATCTTCGCAAATAAGGTTTCCAGATATGGCTCATGCGCAGTCCGCAATGCGTCACCGTATACGGCGAGTCCATAGCGTTTGTAAACGTCCAGATGAGCAATCACGTTAAACAACCCGGATTCAGCGATCTCCTCCGCCTTCTTGAAGTACTTCCCGATCCAATCCTCAATGCGACGGCTCTGGAAAAACTGCGGCGCGTAAGCTCGCTCCAGAATCGGTTCATCGTCAATGTCGTGTACCGAACCTATAACGAAATCGAGATCAAACTCGCGCAGTTCCTTGGCCAGTCGATCGTAAAGCGTAATATCCCAACCGACTTCGAGACCAACCCGCACCTTTAATCCCGCCGGAAAGAAGTGCTCTCCTGCCTCTCGCAGTTCCTCAATCATCCGTTTAACTGCATCCGGCCCAGCTGGTACCTTCTCGCCGCCGATCATGAAGTATCCCATTCGGTCTTTACGGGAAGGCATTATCTCATAATGATTTGTAAACGTAATCTCATAAAGCCCCATCTCGAAAGCCTTTTGGCAAAACTCATGAACCGTGCCTTTGGCATCCACCGAGTGATCAGTATGAACATGGCTGTCGCCGATTGGAAATCTCATTAATTCATCCTCACAAACGGATTATATTTCTTCTCAAATCCTACCGAGGTCGGCTCACCGTGCCCCGGATAAATCACTGTCTCGTCATCCAGCACATAAATCTTCTTCAATATCGAACTCTCTATTTCCTCAAACGATCCGCCCGGCAAGTCAGTCCGGCCAATACTGCCGTTAAACAGTAGGTCACCGCCGAAAACGATCTTCTCCCACCGGAAACAAACACCACCTGGCGTATGCCCCGGAGTGTGCAGTACCTCCAGTTGCAGATTCCCGACCGCTATCCGGTCGCCATCCTCCAAAATCTGTTCTGCCGCATCGCACTTGATGTTTGCTCCCGTCAGGGCACTAAGGTTCACCATAGGATTTGTCAGTGCTTCTTCGTCGGCGACATGGATCAACACCGGGCAACCATACTTCCCTCGCATCTCGTTTAATCCCCCGATATGGTCGTAGTGCCCGTGCGTCAAAAGTATCATCTTCACACTCGCACCGGCCGTCTCAGCAGCCTCTATGATTTGCGCTGCGTCTCCACCCGGATCGATTATTACCGCCTCGCGAGTTTTCGCACAGCCAAAGAGGTAACAGTTCATTTGTAGCTCACCAACAACAAGCGTCTCAAGAAAATAGGCTGCTTTATTACTGTTCATCGCGTGATTGCTGGAATCCAGTGTTTGAAGAATTGCATGCAAGTGACTTCAGCGACTCTCGTACTCTCGAACCACCGTCGTCTGAATACCGCCACGATTGTTGAATTGCCCCTCAAGACGCAGGCGGCGAGGCCGAATCGCTGCTACCAAATCGTCCGTCACCTTGTTGACCACGTTCTCGTGGAAAATCCCCTGATTTCGATAAGCCAGCAGGTACTCCTTAAAACTCTTAAGCTCGATACATAGCTCCGCCGGCACAAATGTCAGGACCAGCGTTGCAAAGTCAGGCAGCCCCGTTTTCGGACACACACAACTGAACTCGCTTGTTTCCATCCTGATTTCGTATTCACGGTCGCTGTAAATATTGCGAAAAGTCTCAATTTCGGGAGTCTTCCACTCGCGAATATGATCCTGGCGGCCCTCATAAGAAGATTCTGTCATGCGCAAAGTATACGTAAAACGGTCGACAATTGCAACAGCGACTCGTTAAGGCTTTGTTTGACATGCCGAAGCATTTGTCTATATTCTCTGTCGTATGACGAAACCGAATATCAATCCGAATTCCGCGGTTGTCTTGCTCTCCGGCGGCATCGACTCAACCACGACGCTCGCCATGGCCAAGGCCAACGGCTATCAAGTTCGAACGATCACCTTTGACTATCACCAGCGCCATTTTCAGGAGCTCGCTGCGGCTCGCTTGTTGGCGCAGAAGTTCGGCGTCGAAGACCACCTCGTCTTCCCGCTCGATCTCGGCCCCATCGGCGGATCTGCGCTCACAGCCAACATCAAAGTGCCCAAAAATCGCATTGAGTCCGAGATGAGTACCCACATTCCGATCACTTACGTTCCGGCACGCAATACTATCTTTCTCGCCATTGCCCTTGCCTGGGCGGAATCTCTGGGTGCGGGCTCAATCTTTATTGGAGCAAACGCCATTGATTACTCCGGCTACCCCGACTGCCGTCCGGACTTTATCGACGCTTTTCAGAATATGGCCAATCTCGGCACTCGTTCCGGCATCGAGGGCGCTCGCATTATCGTCAACGCCCCGCTGATCCACATGACCAAGGCGCAGATCATCCAGGAAGGCGTCCGCCTCGGCGTCGATTACTCACTGACGCTAAGCTGCTACGATCCTGATACGCTGGGTCGCGCATGCGGCGAATGTGATAGTTGCCTGATTCGCCGTCGCGGTTTCGAGGATGCTCGTATCCCCGACCCAACTATTTATTGCCCAGCCTATCGTGAGATCAAAAGCAAATGAGCTACAAACCGAAGATCGCCCCTTGGCCAACTGAATTCTCAGGCAAGATTCCCGTCAGCGAGATGTTCCTCTCGATTCAGGGGGAAGGCCGATTCGCCGGTACTCCTGCACTTTTCATTAGAATGAAATACTGCAATCTCGGCTGCGCTTGGTGCGATACCCGATTTACGTGGGATGAAGAAAAGATCGAAGAAGGCGCATTGCTTACCATTCCCGAAACTGTCGAACGCGCGCTCGAAATCATGTCGAAATCGTCCAGCCCGAAACATGAAACTCACGTGGTCATCACCGGTGGCGAACCAATGCTTCATCAGGATCGAATTCCAGCGATGATCGACGCCCTCATCGACGCCGGCTTCTCGTTCTTTGAAATCGAAACCAACGGCATGTATGTCCCGTCGCCTGCAATGATCTCCCGCATCAACTGGTGGAACTGCTCGCCCAAGCTCTCCAACAGCGGCCTGTATACCATGAAGACCCGTGTCGCGGCAGCTTTAGCCACGATCATCGCGACACATAAGTGCGACTTCAAATTCGTCATTCAGGCGCCCAAAGACATCGACGAAATGGAGAAGATCTTCATGCCGCCAATCCCGGCTGACCGCGTCATCCTCATGCCCGAATGCGTCACACCTGAAGTCCAAAGCCGGATCATGCCGTGGCTCTCTGAAGAATGTATTCGTCGCGGCTACCGCTTCTCGCCCCGCCTCCACATACTTGCCTGGGGAAACGAGCGCGCCCGATGAAAGTGTTCGATCCTAATGATATGCGCAAATTCGCATCGCGCGTAGGGGCGCATGGCAATGCGCCCAATTGCACTGGAATTACTTCTATATGATCGTAACCCTTACCCAACAATTCAACTTCGACGCCTCCCACCGGCTCGACCATCTCCCCTCTCATCATCCGTGCCACAACTTACACGGTCACGGCTACGTCGTCTTCGTTGAAGTCACTGGCGAGGTCGATCCCAAAACCGGCTTCCTGATTGACTACCGCGAAATCTACGACGCCGTCAAGCCACTCATCGACCAACTCGACCATCACCATCTCAATGACATCGAGGGCCTCCCCATTGCCTCAACCGAATACATCGCCCGCTGGCTCTGGGAGCGCATCAAGCCAAAACTCCCCATCCTAAGCAAAATCACCATCAGCGAAACTCCGCTCACCCGCTGCGAATATCGCGGCGAGTAGGTACAGTGCCCAACCTACTTAGTATTAACTCTTCGGTGTAGCTGCTATTACCTCAACATCCGATTCCTTGAGCATACCCCCTACAAAAACACAGGAGCGGGCTGTTCGACCCGCTCCTGTTGAACGATGTATTAGTGAAGTAGGATAAATTACTTCATCAACACCATTTTCTTGGTTTCGGTGAAGCTACCGGCGGTCAACTTATAGAAGTAGATACCGCTGGCGGTGTTCGCCGCATCCCAAGAAACGTCTACATGGCCTATGTTCGTTCCGTTATAGCTCTGAACCAGCTGACCATTTACGTTGTAAATGTCAAGCTTCCAGTCGGCAGAGACTGGCAGGTCGAATCCGATCTTGGTGAGCGGATTGAACGGGTTCGGGGTATTCTGAGACAGCGCAAATTCGGTCGGAAGCGCGGACTTCTCAACACGAACGTTCATGAGGTTACCAAAGTAATCGGCAACTTCAACACTGTTCAGTTCAGCTCCAGTGACAGTCAGAAGCTCATTCGTTCCATATGGAATCGAGTTGGACATGTTGTCCAGACCGGCCCATACTAACACATGAAGCTTGCCGTCTCTCTCGGCATAATCAACCTTCATCGAGGTGTTGCTCGTTACCGAGACAGTACCTTCGATGTCGTAGGTCAAGTACATAGCGCCGATTGCATCGGAGCTAATTGTCGAGAGGGTGCCGTTCTGGATCGCAACTTCAGCAGTCGCGGAGAAGGCAGCAAGTTTCGGGAACGGAAGAGCGTCACCGACGACCACTCTCAGCAAGTAAACAAGGTCACCGACTGAAAGCGGGGTTCCGTCTTGGTTGGCGTCCGAAGCAGCAATCTGGGCTTCGCGGAATAGCGGATTCGCATCGAGGGCAGCCAGACCATACAGGAAGTAATTCGTGTACAGTACGGCGTCCGCGATTTCGTACGGAATTCCGTTAAGGTTCAGATCGCCAGGAGCGTCAATCGAGTCGGCGCAGACGACATCGATACCGCCGTTGTAGAAATTCACAACGGTATCCGGCTGATACTTGGCGAGCAGAATGTTCATGCAATCTAATGCCGGAACGATTCCCTGCCATCCGCCAACATACTGGTCACCTGTGATTTCGCCACCAAGGTCATAAGCGTAGACATGGTTGGCAATCAACAGGGTGTCACCAGTGATTGACGAGAAGGTATTGTCGCCGCAATCCATCCACCAGAACTGGATCGGAAGGTACTGGCATTCGTAGGTACGATCGTTAGTTACAAGGAACTTCAATACCGCGAGATCAGTCTGCGGTCCATCCGGACCCGGCTTATTCTCACCATAGCATGAAGGATGGTTGGCACCATTGTTCATGTCAGCCACAGCCACGATGCGAAGGAGACCGGACGGGCAAGACCCATCGCAGTTTCCGACAGCGCCATGACGATAGGTGAAATATTCAAACCCGCATGAGGTCAGAATGTCACCCGGCGTAGCACTAATGAACGACAACGCGCTCTCATCGTACTTGACCAACAAGTCATAACCGCCGAATCCTTCAGTGAAGTGATTCAGGCTGATCGATACGAATTCATAGTTACCCTGCAGGGTGTTGTGGGTCTTTTCGATCACAACGCCGAAGGTCGGGGCAACATGAATCGTGAAATTACAGGACACGGTCTGGCAACCGTCGGTTACGTCGATGGTGACCGTATGGTCGCCAAGATACGCATCATTACCGAATTCAGTCGGCCAGCTCCAGGCACCCGTAACCGGGTCAACGGTAAATGCACCAGCGGTAACCGGGCCTGAGAAGCTGTTAAGCGAGTAGGCCAACGGTATTGGGCAATTATCCGGGTCAACAGCGGTCACGTCACCGTCAGCGGTCCATCCCCAGTATACCATCAATTCGGAACCCGGGGTCGGGCATTCGGTGAACATCGGAGCATCGGTGATCAGCGAGACTTCAAATTGACAGTCTGCAGTCGCACCATACTCGTCCGTGACTCTTACGGTGATCTCATAGAGACCGCATACGCCGGCGACTGCCGGAGGATCCCAGAAGAAATTACCGCTATTGTCGATTGAACCTGGACCGGTAACAATCGCCCAAGTCTCATCTGGACCAGGAGCGCAATTGATATCCGGATCGGTCTTGTCAAAGTTGTATTGGACGACGGCACAGGCATTATATACCAGAGCTGCCGGCGGGCAATTCGAAACTACCGGTGCTCTGTTGAACACGCGATAGGTTCCGGTATTGCTCGTCAAGGTAGCCAGCGTCGCATCAGTCTTTACAAACTGGGTCGAAGCGATAACCGGGTCGATATCGACAACCCAGTCGCCACCATCTTCTACAACAAATAAACCGGTATCACAGGAGGTGGTTACCGTAAACGTAAAGTCATATGAACCCGCCGGCATAATGATCGGCGTGGCGCAGCCAAAACCGTAGATTCGAGTCGAATCTTCGCTGGTGCCGTCTACCTTGGAGGTATTAGCAACAGCGCCGGCTACTGCAGCCACGTTCACAGACGTGATGGTACCGAAAGCGTTGGTAACCGTCGAGCGTACATTTGACATCAGGTCAAAAGCAGCGATCGGCTCGGTCGCAACGACACGCGCGGTAATCACGTTGCCAGTGGTATTATACGGGAAACTACCCGGTTGGTAGGTCACCGTTACTGCCGCGTAAATCGAGCTAAACGAGAACAGAAGCATTAATGTCAGTAGCAAATAAAAGAACGAACAGTTTCTTTGCTTCATTCTATGCTCCTTATTGCTCCACAAAAAAGTGTTTTAAAAGTTCGAAGTGCTTCCCGAGGATTTATCTGTTCCACCCTCGCTTACGATCTCGGAAAGATCTTCATGATAATCTCATTTCATCACCGCCCATGTGGGAGGACAAAACGAAGAAAAAGTCAGTAGATATATAATTTTACGGTGGGCTGATGGATAGCTTAGTCTAATAGAATGACTGTCGTATCCAAACTTGGTTACAGTTGAGATTAAGAGAGACTATGACTAATGTGTACGATAAATGACCCTAGACGCACACAAGGTAATGCATCGAGCAAATTTGTCAACTACTTTTTGACAAATCCTGCCAAAAACCCTGCCTATATCCAAACACGACCCAATCACTTCCACTGTCCAACCACCGCTGTCATTCGAGGGAAAGGCGAAGGTCGAGCCGTTGGCCGTGCCCGAATGTTGGCTCATTCCCCCTCTATAATGCCCCTGACCGGGCACGTCAGGCGAACCGAGGCAACCGATTCCAACCCCCACCTTCATTCCAGCTAAAAGACTGGTACCCCCCATACCCCGTCATTCTGTGCTGCTAAGCAGGCGATGGATCTGCTCCCATACCTAAAGATATGCTTGCAGGTACATCGCCACCGCAGCGGCCTTGAGGACAATAGTAATAAATATACACATATACAAATATGCCACTATTTATAACTACAGGGCAACCTCACAAAAAAGCCCTGTCGCCTCTGGCAACAGGGCTTTCGCAGATTAATCGTAAATCTACATCTGTGTCGAAGTGTAAACGTCGAAACGGAGCTTCACCCGGTCATCCAGCCGAAGCAAGGCTTCCTGCGGAATCACAATTCCGAAATCGGAAAGACGGAAATTGATCGAACCGTTGAGATGCAGCAGGTCTCCCGGAAGCCGCCCGCGCGTCACGTCGTTGGCGGCAAGGTAACGAATCTGTAGGTCGACGCCAACGGTATCGCTAACCGACCCGATAGTCAATACTCCCCGACCCGAGGCTGGTACCGCCTTTTCGTTTTCCAGAGCATAGTTCCTGCTGATCGCCAGATCCAGCAATTTGAAGTTCACAGTGCTTGCACCCTTCCAATCGATAAACCGCGCTGAAAACACTTCCATGTCATAAGCAGAATTGCCCGTCGTCAAGGAGCCCAGTTGAACGTTTAACTCCAGCGCCGCCCCATCCTGAATCGAGTCAAGGCGAATGTCTGCTGAAATGTCAAATGACGAAGTCATGGCCAAAGTCGACTGAAGCTGCCCGCTGTTTTCCAAGGTCACGAAATTACGGTTATTGTCGCCGTTACCGCGAAACATCTTCCGCATTCCCGTTTGAGATATTGCCGCTGCTGCGAACACTAAAACGAGGGCGACCAACGCCAATTGGGTGATATTCCTTTTCATTACTTTATTTCCTCCAAAAGCAATTATTCAAGTCAGCGCCGAATATAGTCGATGTGATTAGGACGAAGCAAGCGATAAACTGACGAAAAGATTCCGGAAGTTAATTTGGAACCGCTCTCTGCAGACAGATTACATCAAGGACACCACAAATGAGAGCGTCGTAGCGGATCTATACTCTTATACGAATATATCCATGTTATTATTTAGGGCAGGAATTCCCGCTCTAATGGCAACAAAGCGGCTCCTAACATCCCGGCGTCATTGCCCAGTTGCGCCGGAACAATGCGAACCCCCTTGACCGATGCTTGCGATGCGTACTTTGCAATGCTTTTGCGAATTGTCCCGAAGTAAATCTCCCCGCCGGAAGCGACTCCTCCGCCGATAACGACAATTTCAGGATTAAGGACTTCCAAAGCCGAACCAAGACCGATTGCCAAAAATTCCGCGGATTTCTTGATCGCCGCAATTGCCAACTTGTCTCCCCGCTTTGCCAGATCGAATATGAGTTTGCTGC
>CAUJJY010000294.1 GCA_963205155.1 Candidatus Zixiibacteriota bacterium
TGACGATGCCGTCAACCTCGATGCGGCAAATGTCGGCAGACTTGCGCAATAGCACGTCGTCGCTTGCGGAACGAAACGAACGTGCTGTGCAGGCAAAGAAGATGGCCTCGATGATTGAAGTTTTGCCGGAGCCGTTGGGTCCGCCGATGAGATTGACTGACGGTTGCGGGGAGAATTCTAGTTCGGCGATATTGCGGAAATTGACCAATTTGACGCGAGTGATGTGCATAAGGATATTTAAGGGTGAGGAGCGGTGTTTGGCAATCAGTTTTGGGGGGAAAGAGCGCCCTCACCTCGCCCCTCTCCTGCAGGGAGAGGGTAACAACGAGCCGTTCCTAGGAGGTTATTAACGATTCAGTGAGTTGGGCTAGCAGGTGCAGGGCGAAGATGTGTTCTTCCTGGATGCGCATTGTGGTTGTCGAAGGTACGTTGAGTGCAAGATCACAGAGAGCCGGTTCAATCAAGCCAGCATGACCGAAAAGACCGAAGGTAATTAGGCCTCGTGATTTGGCGACGCGAAAGGCTTCGAGGATGTTCTTTGATTTGCCGGATGTCGAGAGTCCGATGAAAACGTCACCGGCGCTACCGAGGGCTTCGACTTGGCGACTGAAAATGAAATCGAAACCATAGTCGTTTGAGGCGGCGGTGAGAATCGAAGTGTCGGTGGTCAGCGCGATGGCAGGCAGGGCGCGGCGATTGTTGTCGGAGGTGAGACGAACGACGAATTCGGCGGCGAAATGCTGGCAGTCAGCGGCGGAGCCGCCGTTGCCGACAATCAGTACCTTATTGCCGCGATTGAGAGCCTCGCCTAATTTTTCCGATGCGGCGAGTAACCATTTGAAGCGTTGTTCGCTTAGTGCATATCGCAATGCCAGCGAATCGCTGACGGCGTCGGCAATAGTTTGATTACGTTTTGTCATTTGACCTATCTACATATTCGGATGATTTCTGATGGATGGCGTCGGCGAACTCAATAAACAACGAAAGCGGGTTACTCTCCTCAAAGCGATTTCCGATGACGACGAAACTGGCTCCGGCGGAGACTTTTCGGGCGGCGTCTTCGGGATGCCGGATTCCACCGCCGCAAATGATCGGGAGAGAGGCATAGTCGCGAGTCGCCGTGATCATATCTTCCGGCACCGAATGAATGGCGCCGGAGCCGGCCTCAAGGTAGACCAATTTCATTCCCATGTATCTTGCAGCAAGCGCGTGGACTTTGGCGATGTCGGGTTTATTACGCGGGATCGGATGTGTGTGGGAGAGATATTCGACCGAAGTGCGCGTTCCCGATTCGATAAGCAGGTAGGCGGCGGGGATGGCCTCGAGACCGAATTCCTTGACGAGTGGAGCGCCTTTGACTTGTTCCCCAACCAAGAACTCGGGATTACGGCCGGAGAGCAGTGATGTAAAGAGGATGGCATCGGCATAGCGACAAACCTGACCGGCGCCACCGGGAAAAATGATGAGCGGGATTGTCACGCGCTGTTTGATTTCGCGCAGCACTTCTTCCATGCGCGATGTCAACACCAGCGAGCCGCCGATGAGAAGAGCATCCGCGCCGCCGGCTTCGGCGTGCTGGGCGTTGTCGATCAGCCGGGATTTCGGATGCTCGTTGGGATCGATGAGCGTCAGGAATCCGGCGCCACGGCTGTCGGCGATGTTGAGAAGATGGTCGAGAACTTTGGTCAAATGATCCTCATGAGAAGGTGGCGTCCATTGGGCGCAGCATGCTGCGCCCCTACGGTGACTACTTGCGAAAATAACAGTCTACTTTATGGCCTTTTCGATCAAGGGCAAGATTGTTGCCCTGATTTTGGCTTCGTCGAGCGACTGGGTCGTTGCGCCCTGGACAAAGTATTCGCGCCCGCCGCCGCGGCCACCAAAGACTGTGTTAACGTCCTTGATAATTTCGCGCGGCTGTAAGCCCAGCTTGATGGCGGCATCTGATGCCGTGATCGCATATTGACCTCCTGAATTATAGAACACACCGGAGGCGGCGAAGGTCAGCGACTTAGTGTAATCGGCAAAGGTGTTCAGTTGGTCTTTGGTGTCGAACGTGTGCAACAGCACCTTGATGCCTTTGATATCGACGGCTTTGCTCTTGAATAGGCTTTCGATTTCACCGGAGGCGGATTCTGCCTGCGATTTCTCAAGTTCTTTCTTGAGGCGTTTCGATTCTTCGAGCAATTCCTCAACGCGAGAGACGATTTTATCCTCGGGCTGTTTGAGAATTTGTGCGGTCGTGTCGAGTTTGGCTTTGACACCGCGCAGGTATTCGAAAGCGCCGGCGCCGGTGAGGGCTTCAATACGGCGAATTCCTGCAGCGATGGCGGTTTCGGCAGTGATAATGCACAAGCCGATTTCGCCGGTGGCTTGGACATGGGTGCCGCCGCAGAGTTCGCGGGAGTAGCCGTCGACCTCGACCATGCGAACGATGTCGCCGTATTTTTCGCCAAACAATGCCATCGCGCCGAGTTTCTTGGCCTCTTCGATGGGGTAGTTCTTCCAAGTGACTTTACGGTTCAGCAGGATCTGCTCATTGACGAGGCGCTCGATTTCTTTGATTTCGTCCTCGCTCAAGGCTTTGAAATGCGAGAAGTCAAAACGCAGTTTGTGCGGATCGACGAGCGAGCCTTTCTGCTGGACATGGTCGCCAAGTACAGTGCGTAGGGCTTTGTGGAGCAAGTGTGTTGCGGTGTGATTGCGCTGGGTATGTTTTTGGCGGACGCCATCGACGCGGGCGGTGACTTCATTTCCAATGAGCTTAGTTGCTGGAAGAGCTGCGTCTTCCACGATGTGTACGACATAGTCACCGGTCTTCAGGGTGTCAACGACGTTGAGAGAATTGCCATTGATCACAATAGTCCCGGTATCGCCGACTTGGCCACCCGACTCGGCATAGAATGGTGTCGTGTCAAGAACCAGCTGGATCTCCCTCTCGACACTCTTAGCGCTCAATGTGCGAGCCTTGGTCTCAAAAGAATCATTGTAACCTACATAGCGAGTCGGAGCGACATTGGCTTCCGGAACCATGATCGAATGGCCAGAGGCTCCCAGGTCCTTCGAGCGCTGTTTCTGTTGCTGGAGCGCGCTGTCGAATGCCTTCATGTCGATCGCCAAACCTTGTTCACGAGCCATGACCTCGGTCATATCCACAGGGAAGCCGAAGGTGTCATAGAGCTTGAATACTTCATCGCCGGGAATCGTCTTCTGATTCTGCTTCTTGAGGCGTTCGACGATTCTGTCGAATATCTCGATACCGCGGTCAAGTGTTTCGCCGAAGCTCTCTTCTTCGGACTTGATGACAAGCGCGACATGCTCGGCTTGTGATTTGATTTCCGAGAACTGGTGACCCATCGAATCGACGAGGACGGAGGTGAGCTTGTAGATGAACGGATCGTGGTTGCCGAGGAGTCTGCCATGACGGGCGGCACGGCGAAGAATGCGGCGCAGGACATAGCCGCGGCCATCGTTGGAAGGAATCCCGCCGTCAGCGATGGCGAAGGTCAATGCGCGGATATGGTCGGCGACGACGCGGTGCGAGAGACCGCGTTTGTCTTGATGGTATTCCTTGCCGGTCAGATCGACGATGGCGCTTAGTATCGGTGTAAACAGATCAGTGTCGTAATTGGAGTTGACCTGCTGAAGAAGCATCGCAATGCGTTCCAGACCGGCGCCGGTATCGACCGAAGGTCTTGGCAAAGGGGTCATCTTGCCTGTGGCGTCGCGGTCGAACTGCATGAAGACCAGATTCCAGAACTCCATGAAACGGTCGCCGTCGTCGTTGACGGTGGCGTCCTTGCCGTACTGCTCACCGCGGTCATAATGGATTTCCGAACAGGGACCGCAGGGACCGGTCTCGCCCATCGACCAGAAGTTGTCTTTTTCCCCGAAGCGCATGATATGACCGTTCTTCAACTCCGGAGCGATCTTCTCCCACAATGCGAAGGCTTCGTCATCGTTGTTGTAGACAGTTGCATACAGGCGGTCGGCGGAGAGTCCGAGGTCTTTGCGAACAAACTCCCAGGCGAATTTGATGGCGTCTTCTTTGAAGTAGTCGCCAAAGGAGAAGTTGCCAAGCATTTCGAAGAATGTGTGATGGCGCGCAGTCTCGCCTACATTTTCGAGGTCATTATGTTTACCGCCTGCGCGGATGCATTTTTGCGAAGTGGTGGCGCGCTTGTAGTCAACCTTGCGCTGGCCGAGGAAGACATCTTTGAACTGATTCATTCCGGCGTTGGTGAACAGCAAGGTTGGATCGTCCTGCGGAATCAGCGACGAGCTGGGCAAGCGTTTGTGATCCTTCGATTCGAAGTAGGCTAAGAAGGCTTCGCGTATTTCAGATGCTTTCAAGTTGTCTCCTGTGTTACTCTCGTCCGTTTCGCGGCGGGAGTTCGATTCAAGGCGCTAATAACATCGCGTCTGCAATTGTGATCCGACCCTGCGCTTCGCTCCGGGTGGGCTACCGGGTACAGCGGTCTTTGGTGGACAGACAAGAATGTCTGTCCTACCGGACTTTGCCGCTACGGATTCTGGTCCTTAAGGAATCGCTCATAAGCAGATTCCACTGCATCGGAGGAAAACCCACGGTAGCTTAGAAAGTTATAGATTTTCTGCTTGATTTCAAGTGTTTCCATGCCGCGATAGCGATTCTTGCGTGATTGCAGGGCTTTGTAGGCGGCTTCGGCCTCTTCCTCGGAAGTGATGCTTTGTTGAACGGCCTGCGTGGCGGTGTCGCGATCGATGCCTTTTTGGTAGAGTTCGATCATTAGGCGCCGTTTGCCGCGCGGGGCGAGCTGTTGGCGATTGCGCACCCAGGCTTCGGCGAACTGGGTGTCGTCAAGGTATTTCTTCTCCTGAAGCCACAGTATGGTCGAGTCAATTTGTGCGCCGTCGAATCCTTTGCGCTCAAGATACTTGCGCATCTCGGATTCAGAGCGGCTGCGGCGGGCGAGATAACGCAGAGCCGAGTCGCGAACCTTGGTCATACCGAGGGCTTCGCGAATTTCGTCGAGGCGTTGCGTGGTCAAGTCATCGCCAACGTGCAAGTGCAGTGAGGCCATCATTTCCTCGGAGCAACCGGCAAAGAAGCGATTGTCGACAAAGATCGACCAGCGGGAAGGGTGCTTGACCTGCGGTTCGAGTTTGGTGATGCGCGGCATGGGGGAAATGTAAGGGAGAATTGTGGAGATTGCAAGGGGAGGGTTTGGAGGACCCATGTTCCGATGGCAAAACGCGTCAGTTCACACCCCGCGCGGTTAATTGACGGTTTCACCCACAGATTTCGGCGCGAGGGACAAGAACTGACGCAACTCCGAATTGTCCGACTAAAGTCGGACCCACCTAGGCAATGTCGGGTTCAGCGCTTCCACCTACGTGGACAGGTCGCTGAGAACGCCAACCTACTTGACTTCTAACCTGGATTCCCGCCTTCGCGGGAATGACAATGCGTTAGGGCATCAACAAATCCGGAGTTGGAAGATTGTCGAAACTACCAGTCGAGGATGATGGCGAACATCAATGGTGCGACGATCGAGGCGTCAGACTCGATGATGTACTTCGGCGTATCCACTGCCAGCTTGCCCCAAGTGATCTTCTCGTTGGGTACCGCACCGGAGTAGGAACCATAGCTGGTGGTCGAATCGGAAATCTGGCAGAAGTAGCCCCAGACCGGGACATCTTCGCGCTGAAGATCCTGATGCAGCATCGGAACTACGCAGATCGGGAAATCGCCGGCGATACCGCCGCCGATCTGATAGAAGCCGATCGATGATTTCTTGGAAGTCTGTGTATACCATTCGGCCAAGAAAGTCATGTATTCGATACCGGTTTTGACGGTGTGGACATTCTTGACGTCGCCGGTGATGACGTGTCCGGCGTACATGTTGCCCATGGTCGAATCCTCCCAACCGGGAACGACCATCGGAAGATTCTTCTCGGCGGCAGCGATCATCCAGGAGTCTTTCGGATCAATCTGGTAATACTGCTTGAGAACGCCGGATTTGATGATGCGGTACATGAATTCGTGCGGGAAGTAACGTTCACCGGCTTTGTCGGCGCGCGTCCATTCATCGACGAGAGCTTTTTCGAGGCGGCGCATGGCCTCCATTTCCGGAATGCAGGTATCGGTGACACGATTCATATGGCGATTGAGCAGGGCGGCCTCATCCTGAGGGGTCAGATCGCGATAGTGCGGAACACGCTCGTAGTAGTCGTGCGCGACCAAATTGAAGAGATCTTCTTCAAGGTTTGCTCCGGTGCAGCTGATGATGTGCACCTGATCGCGGCGAATCATCTCGGCCAGGGAGATGCCGAGCTCGGCAGTGCTCATGGCGCCGGCGAGCGAATGGAGCATCTTACCGCCTTTGGCAATGTGTTGCTTGTACGCCAGCGAGGCGTCGATCAGAGCGGCAGAATTGAAATGCCGGTAGTGGTGTTTCAGGAATTTTGTTATTTCACCATTGCTCATTGATCTCACCTACTTAGTATCTACATTGTTCAAAGGATAACTGTTTTCTATCGGCCATCGGCGATTAGCAGGCTCGAAAGCTTTGCTTTCAAATCTGATGCCGTGCCGTCGAATATCTGACCATTATACTTCTCTACGACTTCCGGTATCCCGCCATCGTCAACTCCGATGATATGTGCGCCGCACTCGGCAGCTTCGGCGAGAATCAGGCCGTAGCCTTCTTTTTCGGAAGCGAGGATGACAACTTTACAGCGATTGAAGATCGTTGCGAGTTCATCCTGTGTTTTCGGCTCGAAGAAGTTGATCTGTATCGAGCGCGGATTGTCGATTGCCGGCTGCAAGGCTTCGCGATATCTGCCGGTGTTCTTCTTTATAATGTAACCGACGTCGTAAGTTCGTGACTCGCCGCGATTAAAGAAAATCGTTTTGTCAACGGGCATCGGGTCGATCACGACATTGGCCGACTTCGGCAGAAAAACGACTGCCCGGCGTGCCAAGAAAGCCGAGACGAAGCAGATGCGGTCTCTGCAGTTTTTCGCGATGCTCTTTGCCAGCATCCGCCAGAACCACGAGCGTTCAGCCATGATGACGTCGGTGCCGTGGCAATAGACACGATATGGCGTGCCGGTAATCTTGTATGCGATCAGAGCGGCAAGTCCGGCCGGGTAGAGCCAATGGGCTTCGACCAGATCGTGCTTGCGCGCCAAGCCAATCGATTTATTGAGAAACTTCCAAAAACTGCTTAGTCCCAATGGCCGCGCCATGTTCAAGACGGTTGCACCGAGAGCTTCGGCTCGAATTTTGATGAAGATGCCGCCATCAGGTGGATAACAATGAGTCAGGATGAGCAGTTTCACCCAATCCAGCCTCCGCGCTCCACCGTAAATTGACCGCCGGGGCGAGACTGGAAATAATTCTTGACCCACGCCGGGTGCTGTGACGCGTTGAAGCTCTCCGTGGATGGTGCAGGTCCCGACTTCACTGCTTCGATGATGAACGGCAGTGCCAAGTAGAATAGCGCTACTACGAGCCAGTGCTTCCAAGTGATTTCCGATTTCATGCTACCGCACCTTCAATTACATGCAGACAAATTACAGATCACTTCCGGTAAATTCAATCGACGAAACCACCGGTGTGACGGCCTGGTCACGGATTGGCTATTCTTCTTCATCGGCGAGATCATCATTGAGAATCAGCATGGCAGCGGTTACGACCGTTGTCCACATGCCGTTTTTTTCGCCTTCGGCGGATTGCGTAATGTTGCGCGAGTAGACGACCTCGCCTTTAAGCTTCCATTGCTCTTTGTTCTGATCCCAGGA
>CAUJJY010000295.1 GCA_963205155.1 Candidatus Zixiibacteriota bacterium
GGCGCTGGATACTGGCTGCCCGCACTGGATAGCCGCTACATCTCTTTGAACCACTGTCGCCGCTTTTCAATCTGATGTCAACGTTGATAGGCAACACCTTACCGAAACCATAGACTTCGGCACCAAGCTTGCCTTGTCAAAGTTTGTCAATAGTCACCAAAATTGAAAGGACGACTGTGAAAACGTCATCAGGTTTTGAGAGATCACATCCTGTCTTGTTCGATTGCCGAGTCTGGGAGCGACCGGCATCAACTCGCATTAGAATCAGCGTCTGGGTTCTGTTCTTACTTTTGATAGGGGGTTCCGGCGTCGCCAATGCAAGTTGTGATTCCTGCCTGATTCAACTCTCTACGAAGGTCTCTTTGTATGATCGAGTTTCAGTCGTCGACTCCAACACCGCGACCATTCATGGGACTCTTACCGAGATCGACTTAGAGAAATCGCAGCTGACATTGAGCCGAAGCGGGAGTCGTCACCTGCTTCAATACAGCATCTGCGGCGACAAGATGGCCGGATTGGGATTTCAAAAACGCGGCAGACCAAATCTCTACCTGATAGTCGCGGGCTTTTTTATTGGCCAAATCGTCGGTAAGCTTGTGGAAAACTTTCTCGACCCCGGCTATGATATTCGCATGGAGTTGCTGCCTTTTCAAAGACCGGTCGGCAATGAGGACGGCACTTGGGTAGGAGCAATCGCCGGCCTCGGCGTTGGCCTCCTCGTGCCGATGATGATCCCTACCGAGCGTTCAATTCCTTGTTACGACCCCTTAAACACCGGTGAGAAATGAGGTGATAACCGTGAACATTCTAACGAATAACACTAAAGCTCTCATACTTGTCGGCATCGCCTTGTTCCTGACGGGCGGCTGCTCAATCATTGGATATTCGATTGGCAGTGCGGTCGATAGCCGAAAATCCGACTACAAATTGATCTCGGGCGGCTACTACACGCAAGTTCGTCCCGGGAAAATCGTCACGATCATTCGCCGCGACGGATCAGAATTGCGAGGAGCGTTTCTTGGCGTGTCGGCTGCAACAGACTCATCCTACGAGCAAATGCTCAACTCCGCAGATGCCGCAACTCCGCTTGACCTTCCGACCCTGGGTGAGAAGGTGTATTTGCGTTTCGAGTCAGGAACGGCGGATGAAGCCGAATTCCATGGATTTGACTACAAATTTCCGAGCCTTGTCTTGACACCAGCGGTGTTGCTGAAGTTCCCCGGTCACGGCACAGTGACTGCGGTTAGTGTCTCTGCAATTCACGAACTCTCGACGCTTGAAGGGACAATTCTTAGCACCGAGAACCTTATGACCGGGATTGCACAAGGCTCTATTCCCAGCCGGACAGTACTCGAGATCGATACTGGAGCCGTCAAGACTCTTCGCATTGCCCCTGAAAATCTCCGTTCCGACACAACTCTGTACCGACAGCTGCACGAAACCAAGCCGCGACTCATCAGCGTAGTAACGCGATCCGACTCGCTGATATCCTGCGAGAATCGCCAATCGTATTGGAATGTCGCATCGGAGAGTGTCTGCTTCACCTCAGACCAAGGTCGCCATCACTGCGAATTGCTCGGTGGCCTGAAGTTCATTGATATCGAACTGCCGGGCGATTCCACATTGCCTGGTGAGATTAGCCTGTCTACAGTTGGCGCGATTCGCGTGACCCAATCGCGCCATGCCGCAACAACCGGTTTTGTCGTCGGGCTGGGTCTCGATCTGACGTTGATGATCGTGGGATTCGCTATGAGCAGCGCCATGGAAATGAACATGAGCTTTGGTGGCTAATAGGAAAGTTGGCGGAAAGCTGATCTGCACCTATCGGGAGCGTCAGCGAGGCGCCAGTTATCACAGGAGGAGAGAATCATGCATATGAATAAACTCGCGATTGCCGCCTTCTGCCTACTGATAAGCAGCGACTGCTTGCTCGGACAATCCGGCAGCGATCCGCAGTCAGGCGCGCAAATCGACACGAATCAGATTCGACCACCGGTCTTCCCATCGCCCGAAGAGGCTGCGGAGATCAAAACCATCCGCGTCGTGCGGAGGTTTCCCGAAGTCGGATTCCAGTTGAGCGGCAGTTTCGGCTGGCTCAAGTTAGACAAACTGAACGCGTCGTATCTAAACGCCGAAGATCAATACGGCGTCTGGAAGCCTAGCAGTTTTAGCGGCGAGCAATTCAGCCCGGAGTTGGGTCTGCGGATCTCTTTTAGCCGGAGAGTGACAACTCTGTTCCAATGGTTCTATGGCGGTGAGCCCGGAGACGGGAGTTTTCGTTATTCTCTCGTTAGTTCGAGCCTTCTATACTCGCCAATTTGTTCCGATGAGTTGTTCGTCTTTGTCGGCGCCGGCGTTGGTCGTTATCAACTGCGAGCAAAGCGGGAGTACAACCAGACGATCGCAGGCAACGCCGTCCTAAAGGAAATCACGCTGGACGACTGCAGCGAAACGGTGACACCACTCCTGGCGCTGCTTGAATTTCGTCCGAAGCTCTCGCCTCAATATTCGCTCTTTTTTATGATTCGCTGGATTCCGAACAAGACCAAGAGCTTCGTCGCACCGCTTTGGGGACTACCGAATAACAGTGTCAACTTCGAAACGGAGATGGGCGGAACCTGGTTGACCTTAGGCTTCTGCTACGGGATTTGACGGGAGACTAACATGATAAAGCATCGAGTGGTCATTACGGGTATCGGTGCCCTCACTCCCTGCGGCGTTGGCTGGGAACAACTATGGAAAAGCGCTATTACGGCAAAGTCAGCCAATGTACCAATCAGCCGCTTCGACCCGCAGGGTTTGCAGGTATCCTTCGCCGCTGAGATCCAGTCCTTCAACCTCGCAGACTTTGTCGTCAGTAAGCGCGGCCTGCGGCTTGACCGTTCCGCGCAATTCGCGCTTTCAGCCGGTCAATTGGCTTTCAGCGATGCGTCAGTCAATCTCGCCAGACTCAATCGCTACCGTTGTGGTGTTTTTGATGGTACCTCACTGAGTGCGCTGGCCTCGCTCTTGGAAGAACACCGGGGCTACCTGAATGGCCAACGCTGTCGTGGCGGCCCCGGCACATTGGTCTCTGGAATGACCGGCAATTCGTCGGCTGCCTTGGCAGAGCAGTTCGATCTACACTCTGTCTCCGAAACGCTTGCTCTGGGAAGTGTCTCATCCACGGCCGCCATCGGTCGTGCTTTTGGAGCGCTTCAGCGCGGCGAACTCGACCTGGCACTTGCCGGCGGTTGCGAAGCGCCACTTTGCCGAGAAATCATGTTGCCGTTTGACAAGGCTGGCGTCTTGTCGCGACGATCTGGCGATCCGGCTGCAGCCTGCCGGCCATTCGCTGCGGATCGCGACGGATTTGTCATGGGCGAAGGCGCCGTTTATCTCGTGCTCGAGGATCTCGATCATGCGCTGGCGCGCGAAGCCAAGATCTATTGCGAAATCGTCGGTTTCGCCCAGACTGTCGATGCTTTCCATCCGACGACACCGGCTCCTTCAGGCACTTTTATGGCGCACGCAGTTTCAAGTTGTCTCCAGAATGCCGGCAGGAAAGCTGCCGATGTCGACTACGTCAACTTGCATGGCACTGCCACTCTGCACAATGACCGCGCAGAAACGGCCGCGCTTAACCTCGCCTTCGGCGACAATCAACCCTGGTGCGGTTCGACCAAACCGATAACCGGCCATCTTCTAGGAGCCTGCGGGGCCGTCGAAACGGCAATCTCCGCCTTGGCGGTCAAGTTCGATCTGTTGCCGCAATCGCTGAATGCATCGCCTCGTGATCCGCAATGCGATCTAAAATTGGTTAGAGACAATGTCATTTCCGGACCCATGACACTGGCATTGAACATCAATAATAGCTTCGGGGGCCGCAACTGCGCGTTAGCCCTCCAGAAGTATATCACCAACTGAATCGAGGTAACAATATGAACAGGTCTTCAATTCTGAGATTCGCTGCGCTTCTGCTGCTCGCAGTGAATTGCGCGTGTTTCTACCAGCAGCGAATCATGCCGCCGTCCGAGCTTTCGCTCGACTTTTCCGGCCGCATTGAGATCCTGACAAAAGATGGCACGCGCTATCGCTTAGACGATGCTGTGCTCGGGATGAATGACATTTCCGGGTACGGCTGGAGATTCCCTGTGGAAGGCCAGGCAACGACCTTCACCGGCTCTGTTTCTTGCTCTGAAATTGCGTTGGTACAAACGGAGAAGCCGCAGATCATGGGCTCACTGCTGGCTTGGGGAACGATAGGTGTAGTTGCTGGGCATATGTTCGCCTCTTCCAGCGGTACGCCAAAGTTGCTTCAGGATATCGAGTATCCATCCAGCGGCGGTGGTGGCGGTTCTTGTCCATACGTTTACAGTTTTGACGGCGCCAACTACCATCTCGAATCCGAGACTTTCGCAGGTGCCGTTTGTCCGTCTTTGGAACGAACCGTCGTTGATCCTTTACGTCATCTCACTGCTGTCGACGGTAGATACTCTATTGCCATCGCCAACCAATCCCCCGAGTCACAGCACACTAACGAGTTGAAACTCATCGCGGTTCAGCATCCACCTGGTACGACTATCATCCCCGATTCCTGGGGCGGATTGCATTCCATCATCACCGCCACGAAACCACTCAAAGCTATCGACCTTGCCGGACGCGATGTTAGTTCTTTGGTGGCTGACAACGACTCAAAGTTGTGGGGCGACGACCTGACTGATACCGCCCTGATTAGCAGTAATGCCTTTCGGGATCGCCTGACCTGCACGTTTCAACGTCCTGATGGTGCTGGCACTGCAAAACTGATACTTGATGCCCGAAATTCCAGCTTGGGTTTTTTCGCGCTTGGCAAACTATTCGCGCTGAAGGGTACGCAAAAGCTAGACTGGTATCATGAATTGGTGAATGATCAACGTGCTTTGGGACAGCTGACATCTTGGATCAAGCGGGAAGGTGGTATGTCCGTTTCAGTTCTCACTCAAGAAGGCTGGCAGAAGCAAGCTTGGATTCCCGACGTCGGTCCGCAGTTGCAGGCCGAGCGCGTCGTCGTTCTCGACTGCAGTGATTGCCCGGACTCTCTCATTCAAGTTCGGATTGAAAGTGCAGCCGGTCTTTGGCTGGTAAATCGCCTGGCGCTTGACTGGTCCGAAGACGTACCTCTGATAGCGACAGACTTGAAGCTGCTGGATGCAAAGAATCAACACGGGACTGACATCGCACCACTCCTCAACAGAAAAGACTCTCTTTATTATGCAGCGATTCCCGGCGACTTCGCCACCGTGACCTACGAAGCGCCGGAACCGGCCGCAGGTAATTCGCAGACAATCCTGCTCTCCAGCCGAGGACATTATTTTTCATGGATCAACGCCGACTCGAGCGTCACGCCAGGACTATTTGAAGCAATCATGACGCGACCCGGCTATGGAAGCGAGTTATATTGGCGAGAATGGTACCAGGCCAGAGAACATTGGGATAGTTTCTACGCTGATCAGCCGACTTTCAGCCGTCAATTCGGCCCATCGATGCATAGTTGTGTCGACAAATAGATTGCTGCATCGCCCGCTCTTGAAGTTCACTTCGATTTATTGCGGGATCGCTGCGTCTTCCGCGGCGCTCCCGTCATTTCATGAGAAATGCCGTTCCTCTTTCCGACACTGGTGCTCAAACTCCGCAACAACCTGAACCATTCTTGCACAGCGTCCATTTCAATTGTCCCAATCTAATTTCGCGCCATCTCCCATTTTTCTAAAGTTCGCCAATTTCAAGGTCGAAAGATAGACTAGACCAGTAGATAACTTTCGAATTGATTCCAGACGCGACTACGATGTCTCGCATGATTATTGAATAGTTGAAAGGAGACCGATATGAACAGAACGCTAATTGTCACCTTGGTGTTGATCGCCGCAATCAGTACGGCGGCGTTGGCCCAAAGCGAACAACAATCCCAGCCGCTCTCATCAGGACCGGTGGTTTATCAGAATCGCTACTTCACTGGTGAGGTGTTCACCGGGTACTTCGCCGGTGTTGGACTTCATGTCGCCGCAACCGTGAACCAGTTCGCCGACGGATTTCCATTTCAACTCCGCTTTGGACTCGGCTATGCCTGGGTCCCGACCGGTGACGCCATGAGAGCACGCCGAGTCTTTATCGATCAGGCCACTAACGGCTCCCCGCGCGGACATGGCAAGATGTGGGATGCCCGCGTTGATATTCTCATGCCGATCAAATTGTTCTCGCTGAAGCGAAGCCGGTTCTTTGTCGGTGCTCGCAAAGCCTCCTATAACGCCTACTTTGAATACATCGGTGGCAATGAAACCTTCGACGTGATCAGCAAACCGTGGGGTGTCGGCGGCGGCCTGGAAACTTCCTTCGCTCTTAGCCCTCGCGTTGACATGATCGTGACCGCCGGTGCCGACTACTACTTCCGCAGCCTGCTCACTGGCCACGATACCTATTACCGGCCCAACGGCGATGACCTCAATGCGAAAGAAGACTTCACTTACAAAGATGCCGACGAAGCCATTGCTCAACCCAATTTGAACACGCGCATCATGTTCGGTGTCGCATATCATTTCTAGGATCCGCTCGGACGAGGTGAGAAAATGAAAATTCGCAGAATAGCCAGCCGTGCGATTGTCAGCCTGGTCATATCCTGTCTTCCCGGAGGCTGTGCTTCCGTAGGCGTCGAAGTTTGGGAACGCGATGTCCTTTCCAAACCGGAAATGCAGTTGAATCATCAGGCGAACAATCGCACCATCGACGACCATATTTACTTCAGCAAAGAAGCCGCCAGCGGTGGACGCGGATTTGGCGGTGGCGGTTGCGGGTGCAATTGAAAAGACCGAGGTCGATTAGCAGGTCGGTGGCTGCCCTTACGGCGGCATTAGTTGGCTCGACAGTGACCGGTGCCACGGCGCAGAGTCACTCCGAGACTTCCATTCTCATTTACTCGGAAAAAAATCGCATCCGCGCCACCGAAGGCAATTTCACTTTGAGCAAACAGCTCAAAAACGACTACACGCTGAACTTGCGTCTGACCTACGATGGCCTGACCGGGGCGACCCCCACCGGCGCCTCGCCTTCAAGATACGCGCAGACCATTACGCGGGCATCCGGCGGCAAGACCATCGCGGTGCCTGCCGGTGAACATCCGGTCGACAATTCCTTCAAAGACACCCGCTTCGCTGCCGAAGCCGGATTTTCGCGCCCGCTGGGAAGATTAAACACCGCCACCTTCGGCGCTCATGCCTCCAGCGAACACGATTACACGTCGCTAGGCATCAATGGCGGCATTGCGCGTGACTTCAATCGCCGCAATACCACGTTGGGTCTCTCGCTCTCCGTTGCCCGCGACGTCTCCAAGCCGGTTGGCGGTTATCATGTGCCGTTCACCGATATCGAGGCCGAAATCGACGACGACCGCGAGACAAGGCTCGAACGCTTCTCCGGTAAGAAGCGGAACGTGTATGATGTCATCTTGAGCATGACACAAGTACTGGATCGGCAGACGTTGCTTTTGCTCAATCTCTCGCTCAACCGCGCGTCCGGCTACCTGACCGATCCTTACAAGATTATAAGTCTTGTGCAAGCGCCAGATGGCGGAGACCCCGGCGAGCCCGTCGGCGCCATTTTCGAAAATCGCCCCGACAGCCGCAACAAAAACGCCGTTTTCGCCGAACTCCGTCGCCACTTGGGACGAAGTACCGCCGGACTGCAATATCGCTACTTCTGGGATAGCTGGGGGGTTGTGGCACACTCTGTTGACGCTACACTTCGCTTCGATTTCAAACAACGTGGCGCAATTCATCCGCGTGTTCGCTGGTACCACCAATCGGAAGCGGACATTTACCAGCCCTTCCTGGTGCAGGGCGTGCCACTGCCGGCTTATGCCTCATCAGATAGCCGACTCGCTGCGTTCGATGCCTACACCCTTGGACTCACATACAGCGTGCCAGTGAGAAACGGTTCTCGCCTGAACATTACAGCGGAATACTATGCCCAGCGTGGTGATCGCAGTCCGCCGGAGGCCTTCGGATCGCTGCTTTCCTTTGACTTGTTTCCCAAGCTCGATGTCATCATGCTTCGCTTGGGATACGAGCGGGATTTTTAGATAGATCTTGGAAGTCAATCGGAGAGTCAGTGCGGGTCACCGGCGTCATTCGCCCACCACTGATCTTCCAACCAGTGACATTAGCGAGGTTGAGCAATCAGCCTCGCTAATCTCTTTGTTTAGATCAAGAACCCTCAAGAACCCATGCTGCTCGCAAACCAGTCAATTTGCGAAGCGTGTCTTCTGCTATCGCGAAAGCAGAGTCAGGTTTCCCTTGGATTGACCAGGCTTAAACTCGATCAGATAGTCGGTACCGACCAGGAACCGAAAATCGACACTAACGCGTGCTTTGGCGCAATCGACCTCCCATTCGTCCACCTTGCCATCGTCATTTGTATCCTTTCCCGAGCAATCACAAGTATTCCAGCCGGCAAGATCAATATTAATCGCGCCCGCTACGAGATCACCCAATTCTGTACCCCAATCGGTGAGATATACGTCTCCCGGCGCGGTTACCCCGCAGTTACAGCCGAGATCCTCGGGATCCTGGAAGAAGCCAAATTGCATCGGTGCGTCAATCGTTTGTTCGTAACGACAGAGATGCGAAGTTGTCCCGAAGACAACCGCACACTTGACATCAAATCCCGAGCATCCCCAATAATCAACCCCGCCGACAGGATAGGCTCCGGCTTCCTCGATCAGTGAACTTGCCAATCCTATCTCGACAAAGTCGAAGTCTGAATTGGACACACCGCGAACTCCCGCACCCGACATCGTCATTAACGGACTGCCGCCGAACACGCATTCATCAGAAAAGAGTGTCGGTTTGCGCAAGCCGACCTGCGGGAAGGTCAATTGGTTGTTGCTCTCGTAATGTCCATTATTGTCCATGTCAAAATAGACCGTTCCCGTCATGGACGGATCCGGCACAAGCATCAGGTCGCGCGGTGCTGTCACGCTGCCTGATTGCTGAACATTGATTCTGAAGGAATCAGGTTTATAGTCATCATGTGATGCTACAACCCACCACTCGCCAATCGGCAGGCTCAATGTGTACGAACCCTCGTTGGCCGTAGTCGTCAGATACTGATGATTCCCGCCGATCTGCTTCGCCTCGATCTCAACGGCATCGGTGAAGTATGGCGGATTGATCCCATGGCGCTGCAATATCTGATTCATGACGTTTCCGCCCAAACCGCCAGTCTGTTTCTCGAGAATGATGTTCTGGTCTATTGTCTGATTTTTGGCGATCACGATGCCCACAGTCGCGGTTTCGTAGCCACTCTTGGTCACCTGCAAGCTCTTCTCGCCGACACCAATGTTATCGAAGCGAAAATAGCCGGTGTTGCTTGTCGTCTGCTCATGCGAGGGGTGCATTGGATTATTCTCATCTCCGAGAAGTTGCACTACCGCTCCGGAGATTCCCAACCCGCTCTGCTTGTCGCCCACGTATCCCTGCACGGCGCCGAAATCGGTATATTCCTTCCATGCCACGAAACTCGTGCGAAACAAGCTCGAGTTGAACCCGAGCACGGCACGAAAACCCTGGGTCACGCTGTTGAATGCCAGCGTCGCCTTGAGCGGAACGGCCACCCATTTCCCGAGTGCCTGCAATGCCTGACTCGTGATCACGATGCCCGCGACATCAAAAAAAGCTTGGCGGTAGTCATCAGAGTTTACAATTCGCGAGAGGAACTGCTTGACGATCCAGTAGGCGGCGCCTGAAGGATCATTGGCTTCAACGTAAGCATTCAATCGTTGGAGATTTGCCAGCTCCGTGTATACAAAAGAAATCAGTTTGATGTCGTTTTTCACCAGTTCGGCAATTCGGTCTGAAGCGATCGGCACCACCACATTGGCAACCACCGACATTGTGTGCCGGCCCAATTCCCAGATCGCCGTCATCGCCCCGCCCAAATGTGCAAAATTGCGCTCCTCCATCGACAGATCGTGCCAGCGATTTGCATCAATCATGAGGAAACCGTAGCCGTACACATTCAGCTTCAGAGTATCCCCTCCCGGCGTTAGATGGTAGTTGAAGTCGCGCTTCGATGGTGGAAACGGCGTCCCTTGTGACTTGATCATGTCCAGAAAATCCCCGCTCGGGAAAATAAAGAACGAATCAGTCGGAGTCGTACAATACGCCCACCGGCAATAGGAGTTCTGAATCCTGAACTTGTCGCCGCCCTCCGACGTCAGCCGCAGGCCTCCTTTTTCCGTACTCGGAACAATCTCCGGCGGCGAGTCGAGTGCCTGCTCAGCTGTTGCGGACTTGCTATTGGCGATCAGCGGGAAAAGTCTACGAATCTGTGAAGGAAAAGACTCGACATAGGCGCGTATAACATCACTGACATATGCGTCAAGAACCGGGTCAGCAACATTTAGAGCGCGCGGATCGTCGGCCAGTTTTCCCTCAAGGTAATCGTGCAAATTGACAAACTGCTCCAATGAGTCCAGCCGGTTCAAAATTGTCTCCGCATCCGATGGATCACTATTACAGACAAACGGATGCAAAAACACCAGCGCCTTCGCGGTCGAGGTAGCATCGAGATTTAACTTCAGTTTCGCTGTCGGATTGGGAGCTATCTGCATCAGCAGGATCTTGCCGTCTTGATCGGAAGCCATCGCCAACCCAGCAACATGCTCGTTTCCGGCAATTGAGAAGTTCTTACTGGTGTCGACAGTGCCGACGTTCGATCCGAAACTCACGGTAATCTCGTTTGCATTGACAACCGTGCCTGGAAAAATAAGTGTTCCATCCATTGGGACTTCAATTTTGGCGGGAGAAGTTGGATTGTCTTCTGAACAATGGACGCAGAATCCCAACAAGATTGCCATTATGACAACGGCACGAGCGAAACCAGGAACTGTACGCATAGATTCCTCACATCAGAAAGAAGGGGCCTCCAAAAGCAAGGTTAGGCTGACAATCGTAGAGGTAGTTCTATTATAAAGTAATAATAAACACAAAAGTCCACAATGTCAAGCAACGAGGCGAAATGAAGTCTGCTTATGACACTTAAAGCACAGCGGGAAAGAGGTGGATTCTGAGCATCAAGCGACTGTTCGTTCGCTTAACGTCGATACAAAGGAGGCTACCTGAAAGATACAACGTATTGCCAGTGCCAGCCGTGGTCGCAATACCGAAGGCACCACACCCGTCAACCTGACAGGGCTGGGGCCGACTATTGCGTCCTTAGTTCCGGTGCGGGAAAGCCTGACGAACTCCGCCCCAATTACGTTAGGCGGAAGCTCTTCGACAATCCACCGAATCTTGGCTCATCATCCGGCAGTGCTCTTTCCAGTTCTAATAGCACGGACCGCACGGAGCGGGACCGCCGGCGAAGATGTAGTTAATCAGGTAGACAACGTCACTGACATTCGCCGTCATGTCGCAATTTACATCGCCAACAAATTGGTCCGGAATCGGCTCGGGTCCACCACCAAAAATCCAGTTGATCATATAGACCACGTCGGAGATCGTAATACGATTGTCGGCGTTTACGTCTCCCACGAATTGGCAGACTTTCACCCAGCCATCTACTGCATCATAAATCAAAGGCTCGTTGTCGCCATTACGGGCGCGTATGGATGTAAACTCCAGATTACTCTCGCCGAACCCGATTGTGTAAAACCGAATATTCGCCAATGTTCCGGAGCCGGAAACGGTAAATCCATCGCCCAAAATTGCGCCGTCAATAAAGAGCTTGGAAGAATCGGGCGAGAATCCCACCCAGAAAAACGTCGGCAGACTGGAGGTCGGCAGAAGATATCCTTCAGTCACGCTTAGCGAATCAGTTCGAATAACATTGCGGTCGAAGGAAATTTCCACCGAAAAGGCTTTTAGATTTACCGAAGCCGCATCTACTGGCATTAATACATCAAAAAGTGAATCCCGAAATACCACTGTGCTGTCCGGTATGAGATAAAACGCCGGAGACGCGGACAACACGGGTGCGCACACAACGACGAGCAGCAATATCAAAGAGGTCAAAACTCTATTTTTCATTTTCCCGTTCCTTGTCAGTCACATGGGTTACAGGGCGGAGGTCCGCCGGCAAAAATGTAATTTATCAGGTAAACTGCGTCCGAAATCGAGATTGTGCCGTTACAATCCGCATCGCCCACCAGTTTGATCGGATGGGGAGCCGGTCCGCCGGCAAAAATGTAGTTGATCAAATACACGACATCAGACACTGTAATCATTCCGTTGAAATCGGCATCACCAAACATAAACGCCGTCGGACAAACAATCACCAACCCGTTGAGCGAGTCATCCATCGCAATCTCAACATTGACTTCGTCGAGTATATCCGATTGCCGGAACATGACCCCCGATACGCCATGCCCGACCGCGACAAAGTTCATTCTCAATAAGTAGCCCGGTCCATCGACATTTACCAGCGGTCCGAATAGCGACGCCAGGAGTTCGTACACGTATGTCGGTTGAGACCCGCTGAAGATGTGAGTCGTATCCGTCCAAAAAAAGAACGCGCCCGAGGGTCCGTTGAAGAACGGTTCCTTGGCTGCGCTAATCATCTTGATTACCGTGGTATCAACCTCGATATCAAAGAAATATGACTTCACGTCTACCACCGTATCAATGGCGATGTACAGCGAAAACGTGTCGTTCAATCCGACAATCTTCTCTTCCGGAAAAATGAAGACATGTCCGGTGCTATCTGATGTTTGTCCATGCGCCGAGCCTGCCAGTGTCAGCAACAATAGCAGAAGCATCAAGCGCAACTTGCAGAAATTGTTCATAATCGTGCTTCCAGACTATTGAACCGGGCCCGCGAGCAATTACCCGCAAGCCCGGTTCCGTTGTAACGGTTACTTCAACATGGTCATCTTGACAGTCTTCTGGAAGTCGGCCGTCTCGAATCTATAGAAATAGATACCCGAGGCTACCTTACTGCCAGTGTCAGTCGTGCCATTCCAAATAACTTCGTGCGTGCCCGCAGCTTGATACTCATCAACCAGCGTCCGCACCAACTGACCCATGACGTTGTAAATCCGGATCGAAACCTTGGTCGCCGTCGGCAAACCGTAGGAGATCGAAGTCTCCGGATTAAACGGATTGGGTGAGTTCTGACCGACGGTGTAACTCGTCGGCAGAGCAACTTCGGAAATCGGCTCCGGCTGTTCGACAATCTGAATTTGCTCGACTATCGAGTTGTTCTCGTTGTCTCTGATATCCGCACGAGTCAGCCTCGCACGCGGAGCTGTCGCCGAGCGCGTCTGGAACTTCAGTGTGGCAATCACGCCTGAACCGGTGAATGCCGAACCCTGTCCCAATACCGCCGCCGAAATCGATACCTTGTTTTCTCCTACCAACGGTTTGTAGAAGATTGGCAAATTCGGACTCGCGATATCCGATCCAATCGCCGCCGAGACAAACGTCAACTGCGTCTGATCAAAACTGATCTCGCCAATCAACGACTTCGCGTCGTTCGAGC
>CAUJJY010000296.1 GCA_963205155.1 Candidatus Zixiibacteriota bacterium
GGGTTTGTAAAGGCGCGGGCGAGGTACGTCAGGTGTCGCGATCGATGTTCGGTCAGTTTATTAATGTAAGCACGTGTTCGAACTGCGGCGGGAGCGGGGAAGTTATTACATCGCCGTGTACGGCCTGCACGGGATCCGGAAGGGTTGAAGAGCAGGCGACGATCACGGTAAAGATTCCGGCCGGAGTCTCGGAGGGGAATTACATCCCGATGCGGGGCGAAGGCAATGCCGGGATGCGCGGCGGCGAGTCGGGCGATCTGATCGTATTGATCGAGGAAAAGGATCATGAACGCTTTGTCCGTCACGGAAATGACATCATTACGGAAGTACCGGTGACGATCTCGACGGCGGCGCTTGGCGGTGAGATCGAAATCGAGACGCTTGACGGCAAGATCAAACTCAAGATTCCCGCCGGCACACAGACCGGAAAGATTCTCAAAATGCGCGGCCAGGGACTGGGCAAGTTGCGTTCATCCGGGCGTGGCGATCTGTTGGCGAAGATGACCGTGTGGACGCCGCAGAGTTTGTCATCGGAACAGAAGGCGCTGTACGAAAAGCTGCGCCATATAGAAGGGGACGTTCCACCAGCGAAGGACACGAAGTCGATTTTTGAGCGGCTGAAAGAATCGCTGGGGGTGTGAAGTTGGCAGGGTACTTAGAAATCAGCGTCAAATGTGATCACACTGCCGAAGACATTGTCACGTCGTTTATCACAGAATCGCTATCACAGGGTTTAGTCACCGAAGTTGCCGATGACGGCTTTCGCGTCAAGTTCTATCTTCCGGTGGAGGACGAATCGCGCGACAAGGTTGAGTCATTAGGCAAATATCTTGTGCGTTGCGGTGTCGCCAGTGCGGAGACACTCGAGTCGATGATTACGGTTCGTTCGATTGACGATATCGACTGGATTAAGTCATATCAGCAGTCACTGGAGTCGGTGATCGTAGACAATATCGTTATCAAGTCCACCTGGGATCAGATCAACTACGGCGACAAGCTGCAAATTGTTATTGAGCCAAAGATGGCTTTTGGAACCGGACATCATGAGACGACGCAAATGTGCATGATGCAGCTTCAGAAGGATGTCAAACCGGGGGACAAGATGCTTGATTTGGGCTGCGGCTCCGGAATCTTGAGTATATTAGCTGCGAAGCTTGGCGCCGGCGCGTGTCTCGGTCTCGATATTGATTTGGCGGCGATTGAGAATGCGCAGGAGAATATTGAGCTGAATAAAGTAGCGGACCGGGTTATTATTCAGTTCGGCTCGATGGAGAAGGTTCATCATGTCGGTTATTATGACATCGTTGTCAGCAATTTGATCAAGGACGAGATATACAATCTTTTCGAGAACTTCATGCGCTGTCTGAAACCAGGCGGCATTCTTATTCTCTCCGGCATCTTGATCGAGCAGGAAGAAGAGTTCGTCAACTTCCTCCGGCTCAAAGGCACCAAAGGAAATCAGATCGCTCGCAAGAATGACTGGATCTGCTGCCGTGTCATCAAAGCTTAGCAACAGCACGCATTTTTATTTCGAGCCGGATCAACTGGAAGGGGAGATTTGCACTTTCGGGCGCGAAGAGTCGGATCATATACTAAAAGTATTTCGGCTGTACATCGGCGACATGCTGTTGGCGACGGACGGCTGTGCAAATCTATACAGTATGCAGATTGCGGCATACGAGAACAAGGTTGTCAAGGCGCGGGTGGTGAAAGTGTCGCGGCACATCAATGAATTGCCGTTTGAAGTCACGGTCGGATTTGGGTTGCCGCAACGGTCGAAGGCGGACCAGATTTTTGATCAATGTACGCAGCTTGGAGTGACGGCATTCCTACCGATTATCAGCAAGAATTCCCCCAGCAAATTGACCAAGGAAAAATCGCGAGAACGAATTGAGCGCTGGCGCAAGGTGGTAATCAGTTCGATGAAGCAGTCATTGCGGACGGTGCTGCCGGACATTTCGGAACCGGTGGATATTGAAGACGCTGTTGCATTGTTCGGTATGTTCGATCTGATTCTGCTCGGCTCGCTCAAGGGGCCCTCGTTTCAAACTGAAATCGCAACGAGTGCCAAGACGATGCTGCTGCTCACGGGACCCGAAGAGGGTTTCAGCCGCATCGAGGAAGATACTTTGATTCGTGCGGGCGCCAAGCCGGTGTTATTGGGGGATCGGAGACTTCGCGCCGAATTGGCGCCGGTAGTGCTGGCGGCTTTGGTGACGAACCGCTGAAATTGGCGATCAAAGCGGGCGCAATAAATCGTTGAGCTAATTGACGCGATTGTCGATACTCTCTGTGTTATGAATCCAGAGATGATTTTGAGCATTTATGCTTTTGGATTAGGGGCGTTTATCGGCTCGTTTTTGAACGTGCTGATTCACCGCCTGCCGCGTAAGGAGAATTTCGTTACCGGCCGGTCGCACTGTCCGAAGTGCAATGAGATGATCCGCTGGTACGATAATATCCCGTTGTTGAGCTTCGTGATTCTGCGGGCCAAGTGCCGCCGCTGTAAGGCGCCGATTTCGTGGCGTTATCCGGCGGTCGAACTGGTGACCGCGCTGTTCTTCCTGTTGGCATTCACTCTCTACGGTTTGAGTTTTCATACGATGGTGGCGGCGATATTCTTCTCGATGCTGCTGGTCGTGACGTTTATTGACTTTGAATACTACATTATTCCGGACAGAATCACGTATCCCGGCATGGTATTAGGGCTTGGGCTGTCATTCGTCAACCCGTTGGTCACGCCGTTGGATGCGCTGATCGGTTTGGTTGCGGGCGGAACATCATTGTATCTGCTCGCGATTCTTGGAGATTACTTGTTCAAAAAGGAATCGCTGGGTGGTGGCGATATCAAGTTGGCCGCGATGTTGGGTGCGTTTCTGGGCTGGAAAAATATTATCTTCATATTTTTTGGAGCTGCGGTGCTGGGGTTGATCTTTGCGGTGGGGCAGATGGTCATTTCCCGAAAAGAGGGAGCGGGGCGAATGATACCGTTCGGGCCATTTCTTTCGTTAGCGGCATTGTTGGCGCTGTTTTTTGGCGAAATGTTGATCGATTTCTATGTCCACGACATACTTGCGTTGAATTAGCTTCAAGAAAATCGTCCCCAAAAAATTTTAGCGGAAGCTGGGGAAGCT
>CAUJJY010000297.1 GCA_963205155.1 Candidatus Zixiibacteriota bacterium
AACGACCCGCCGTAGCCTCCATACGGGTAGCGAACGTAGTATTGCTTCATCGTCGCAACATAGTCGAGATCTTTGAGAATCGCCTCTGCCAGCGCAATCGTCAATATGCTGTCATCCGTGAAATGACAATCTTCACCGAACAACGGAAACTCCGTCGTCTTTATGTTGTCGAATTCATAAACCGATCCGACTATATCACCGACAATCGCACCAAGCATTAACCCTCCTTGACGACACTATCATTGACAGCGCCACGAAGCGTGGTCGCAGACCTACAATTGCAGATTATGTACTCGCCGATGCCGCCATTTGCCGCATACTTGCAATATCGCGCACGGGTGAATTACCAAACAGGCGGTTATACTCGCGGCTGAATTGGGACGGACTTTCATAACCGACTTGAAACGCTGCCGTCGCTGCATCCAGACGCTCAATCAGCATCAACCGCCGGGCTTCATTCAATCGCAGCCACTTCTGATACTGCAGTGGACTCATCGCTGTCAACGCCCGGAAATGATGGTGAAAAGTCGATGGACTCATATTGACTTGCGTGGCGAGATCATCGATACGCAACGGCTGCGAAAAATTCCCCTTCAGCCAATCGATTGCTCGCGCGACTTGATGGCTTTGGCTCCCCGTCGATGCTATCTGGCGCAAACGAGCACCCTGATCGCCCACAAGCAAACGGTACAAAATCTCCCGCTGGATAACCGGTGCCAGAATCGGAATATCCTGCGGTTCTTCAAGCAAATCTACCAGTCGTTGAATTGCGGCCAGAAGCGGCTCCGTCATCTCCCCATTCGCCATACCGCGGCTCGACTTCTGGGCAGGCGGCAAAGGAAGACTGCTCTCTACCATCAGTTGCGCAATTTCGCGCCGGTCGAGCTTCAGCACAAGTCCTAAGCACGGTTTCTCCCGGCTCGCCTTGATAACTTGCACCACCGTCGGGATGTCCACGGACGTGATCAGGAAGTTGCGCGCGTCATACACATAGGAGTCCTCTCCCAAAAACACGCGTTTGGCGCCCTGCGCGACCACACAGATACTCGGCTCGTACAAGGCGGTCATCGGTTCGGTCGGTTTCTCCCGGCGATACAGCTTGAGCCCCGGGATCGCGGTCGCCAGCAAATCTACCCTCTCGGTCCATCGGGCAATACGCGTTGCGAGGATTTCATTAGTAATTGTCATACAAAAAAACTACGAAACGACAGATCGGCTAACAACACATTTTTCGCAACTGTCGGAGGATTAGGCAATAATTCAGCAGGACTGGTCTACCCGGTTTGGCGCCCTGGAGCGTAAACTTGATTGTCAGTTGATCAAATCTCTAATGGCACGAATTGATATATCGCAAATCTTCTGATGAGTCAAAACAGATAGAAGGAGAAATCCATGAATAACTACAAAGCCTACGCCGCCGCCAGCGCAACGTCGCCGCTTACTCACACCAAGATCCCGCGGCGCAATCCCACTGAACACGATGTCCAGATCGAAATCCTCTACTGTGGCATCTGCCACTCCGACCTCCATTCAGTGCGCAACGAATGGGGCGGCACCAAGTACCCGATTGTGCCGGGCCACGAAATGGTCGGACGCGTTACCAAGGTGGGATCTGCCGTAAAGAAATTCGCACCCGGCGACCTCGCTGCTGTTGGCTGCCTGGTTGGTTCCGACCGCACCTGTCCCGCGTGTCGCGAAGGCCTTGAGCAATACTGCGCGAAGATGGTCATGACCTATAACTCCCCCGACGAATTTACCGGCGCCATGACCTATGGCGGTTACTCGGAAAGCATCGTCGTCGACGAACATTTCGTTCTGCGCGTGCCAACCAATCTTGAACTCGCCGGCGCCGCGCCACTCCTATGCGCCGGAATCACCACCTACTCGCCGCTGCGCCACTGGGGCATCACCAAAGGTAAGATAGTCGGCGTCGTCGGTCTTGGCGGATTAGGTCATATGGGTGTGAAGCTCGCGCATGCCTTCGGTGCTCACGTGGTCGTGTTCACCACATCTCACAACAAGACCGAGGACGCACTACGCCTTGGTGCCGATGAAGTCGTCGTCTCGAACGACAGCAACCAGATGCAAAAGCACGCCGGCAGTTTCAATTTCATCCTCGACACCGTCTCCGCTGTTCACGACATCAATGCCTACATCAATCTGCTAAGCCGGGATGGCAACCTCACCTTGGTCGGCGCTCCGGAAAAGCCGCTCGAGGTCTCCGCGTTTCCTCTGATCATGGGCCGCCGCAGTTTCTCCGGCTCGCTCATCGGTGGTCTCGCCGAGACGCAGGAGATGCTCGATTTCTGCGGCAAGCATAACATCACCGCCGATGTCGAAGTCATCCCGATCCAGAAAGTCAACGAAGCCTACGAACGGATGCTCAAGTCCGACGTGAAATACCGCTTCTGCATCGATATGGCGTCACTGAAATCAGAGTAGAGAGACACTGTGGAGTCTCGACCACACAATCGCATTTCGTGGTTGCGTCAGGTCTTGCGTCGAACCGATCCGCCACCGCGGAGAGGATCGGCGTGTGACCTGACGCTCTACGTCCCGTAGCCCCCCTACAGCCTCCCCTTCACCCACTCCTCTAACCCGCCTTCCAATATCAACTCCTGCGCCGCCACACCTACCGGCCCGATCGGATACTCCTTCCCCGAAGCCAATATCTTCGAGTGCGCAAAATCCACCACCGCCGCAATACCTGTCTTGACGGTTAACTTCTCCACACCAAATTTCGTTTTGAGATCATTCACCAGTTCCGGCGCTTCAATCGCCAGAAATCCGTTGTTCAGCGCGTTGCGTTTGTACGTCTCCGAAAACGATCCCGCCACCACCAGCGCAATCCCGCGATACTTCAACGCCGTCGCCGCCTGCTCGCGCGAAGACCCGGTGCCGAAATTAAACCCGCCCACAAGCACATTTCCCTTCTCCACCATCTTGCCGAATTCGGCATCGTAGTTTTCCATCACCACACCCGCCTGCTGTTCCGGCGTGAAGTCGTCATTATATGTATACTTGCCCGGATAAATGCCGTCGGTGTTGAGGTTGTCCTGATGACAGAAAATCAACTCGCCCTTGATCTGCGCCGGAAATCCTTCGATAATTTTCACCGCTGCGGGCTTTGCCGCAACAGCGCCCTGTGAAATCACACCGCCAACTGGCTTGGTATCGCCGTCAATCCCCGGCAGATCGATGTGCCCCGCAATCGCCGAGGCCGCCACCACTGCTGGCGAGGCCAAATACGCCTGCGCTTCGCGGCTTCCCATCCGTCCCTTGAAATTGCGATTCGTCGCCGAGATTCCCACTTCACCATCTTCGAGTGTCCCGGTCCCGAGTCCGATACACGCCCCGCATCCGGCCGGAAGCACTATCGCTCCCGCGTCCACCAGCACCTGCCAATCGCCACGCCGTTCCGATTCCGTCTGCACTTCCGATGATGCCGCCGCCAGATAGAATTTGACATCCTTCGAGAATTTCTTGCCGCGCGTAATCGCCGCCGCCTGTGCGATATCTTCAATGCGCCCGTTCACGCACGACATCAAATACGCCTTGTGAATCTTAACTCCCTTGGCGCGCATCGCCGCCACCGAGTTCATCACTTTCACCGTGTTTGGTCCCGACACATACGGTTGCACCGAATCAAGGTCCAGATACAGCACCTTCGCATACACGGCATCTTTATCAGCAGTCGGAATATTCTTCTCAAGCTCATCGATACGTTTATGATTCATCCGCGGATGCCCGCCCTTGCCGTCTTCATCCGAAGGCACACCCTGCGCTCCACGCTTGGCAACGTAGTCGGCACGCGCACGCAACCACGCAATTGTCACCTCGTCGATTGGAAACATCCCCACCAGCGTTCCCCATTCGGTCGTCATGTTCGAAATCGTGAGCCGCTCGTCAATCGACAACGCCTTCACGCCGTCGCCACCAAACTCCACCGCGTGATTGAGCACCTCATCCTTGTTGAACATCCCGCACAGCGTGACAATCACATCCTTGCCGGTAACACCCTTGCGCATCTTGCCACGCAGCTCAACCTTCGCCACCGGCGGCACCTGCCACCAGGTGCGACCCGTCGCCCAGATCGCCGCCGCATCAGTGCGCACAATCGGCGTCCCCAGACATCCGAGCCCGCCATACATATTCGAATGCGAGTCCGAGGCCACCGCCATCGCGCCGGGCCAGGCATACCCCTCTTCACACATGATCTGATGTCCGATACCGCGACCCGCTGGATAGAAA
>CAUJJY010000298.1 GCA_963205155.1 Candidatus Zixiibacteriota bacterium
TAGTCGATTTTAATGACTTGTCAATTGGGGGAGTCGCATATTAAGCGGACTCCCCCAATGATGCTTAGAATATTTCTGCGAAGAAATCTTTCATTGCCTGCCAGGAGCGCTTGTCGGCTTTCTCATTGTAGGCAGCGCCTTTGGAATTGTCGTTTCCGGCTTCATTTTGCGTGAAGGCATGAACGGCACCGTTGTAGGCAATAAACTGGTAGTCGGCGCCGGCGGCTCTCATTTCATCCAGGAAGCCTTCGACGTCCTTCATTGGAACAAACGGGTCATCGGCACCGTGACAGACAAGGACCTTTGCGGGGATCTTTCCAGCGACCGCGGGCATGGTGGTGGTGAGGCTGCCGTGGAAGGACACCACACCGGCAATGTTGGCGCCGCTACGCGCTAATTCTAAAGCCGCGCCACCGCCAAAGCAGTAGCCAATCGCCGCCACACGTTTAGGATCGACGTTTGAATTCTTGAGCAAGGTCTGTAGTCCGGCATTGATTCGTTCACGGAAGAGCGGCAGGTCCTTGCGATACTTACCCGCTTCGGCGCCGGCAGCGCTGCTTTCTTTGGGTCTGATTCCCTTGCCGTAGATATCAACGGCGAAGGCGACATAACCCATTTCAGCGAGCATATTGGCGCGCATTTTCTCGTTGTCGGTCAAACCCAGCCATTGATGAATTACCAGAACACCGGGGCGTTGTCCCTTGATTGCGTCGTCATAGACGAGATATCCTTCAAGAACCGTCTCCCCCTGCTTGTATTCGACGAATTCGCTCTTGATCGCGGCGACGGCGGGGATTGTCAAGATTGCCGCCAATCCCAGTGCCCAAATCATGATTTTCATCATTCCTCCAAAAAAATACTCTTCCATGTAACCTAATTCTCGTAATTTCGTCATAGCTTGTACGATAGAAGTTGAAGAGTTGTAGCATATACATGGAGCAACAAATGCGATCTTTAGATTATTGCCTAATCGCCCTACTAATTGCATCCTCTGTTGCCTTAGCTGCAGAGAAGCCCGCGCCGGCGAAGCCGTCGCAGTCCGCTTTGCAGCATTTGTCTTGGCTGATCGGCACCTGGAAGTCGACAATGGGAAGCAGTTTTGTGTACGAGTCGTGGCAAGCGGACTCGACCGGCAGGTACAAGGGAATGGGCTTTAGCGTAAATGGCAAGGATACGGCGATTTCGGAACGCTTGCTAATTGCGGCGACAGACTCGGGATTGTACTACATTTCCGATGTCGCGCACAATCCGGCTCCGGTATACTTTAGGATGACTCGCCAGGATTCAACGACGACCGTGTTTGAGAACCCAAAACATGATTTTCCGACGCGCATCATTTATCGGCAAGTTACGGCAGATTCACTGCACGCCAGAATCGAGGGCTTGCGTAAGGGCAAGGAAGCGGGAATCGATTTCGTATTCGGGCGCATGAAGTAACATAGACAAAGCGCTCCCTTGCGATTATCTTGGAGACGGCCCCACAGGCGAGCCGAGACAGAACAAGTGTCAATTACCCTAATACGGGAAGGCAATCTTGGCAGGACAGAAACGAGCAAACAAAAAGACAAAAACGGCACCGGCGCGCAACCAACGGGCCGGGCTAAAGCGATACTTGATTATTGGAGTGATCGCGATCGTCGGCACGGCGGCGGTGATATTTCTTACGCGCGATAACAGTAAGTCCAGCGCTTCGAAAAACGCGGGCACCGCGGAAACGGGAATTCAAGCCCCGATGCGAACGGAGTTTCTCAAAGAAGGGATCCTTTCGTTCTATACTCCAACGGGAGAGTATATCGCGACAATTGATATTGAACTGGCCGAGGCATTTGAAGAGCGCCGGTTGGGCATGATGTTCCGAACCACAATGGAAGAAAATCAAGGCATGTTCTTCATTTGGCCGGCCGATGTCAGGCAATCATTCTGGATGAAGAACACGATTCTACCACTCGACATGATTTTCATAAATTCGAATAATGAAATCGTCACTATCCACAAGAACACGACGCCTTACGCCGAAACGCAGTACCCTTCAACACGTCCAGCTCAATATGTTCTGGAAGTGAACGCCGGATACTGTGACCGAGTCGGCATCAGCGAGGGCGGCAAAATTGGCTGGATGCGCACCAATTAGCGTGAGGGAGCATTGTGGCAAAGAAAGACCCAAGAATTGACGCGTACATTTCTAAGTCGGCGGATTTTGCCAAGCCGGTTCTGAAGCACCTGCGCCGGCTCGTACATCAGGCCTGTCCGGATGTCCAAGAAACGATGAAGTGGAGCTTTCCGCATTTCGAGTACAAGGGAGTTCTTTGCAGCATGGCAGCGTTCAAACAACATTGCGCCTTCGGATTTCGGAAAGCCAGTGTGTTGACTGGAACGGCTGCTAAGGTTAACGCAAATAATACCAAAGCCATGGGCCAATTTGGACGGATCACGAACATTGATGACCTGCCGAGCGAGCGGCAAATGCTGTCGCTCGTCAAGAAGGCAGTCAAAGTCACCGAATCTGGTGTGAAGTCGAGCCCACGCGCCGCCAAAGCGGCGCCAAAGCCGGTCAGAGTACCTGACTACTTCATGGCTGCATTGCGGAGAGACAAGAAGGCACTGGCGGTGTTCGAGAGCTTCAGTCCAAGTCACAAGCGGGAATACGTTGAATGGGTGACAGAAGCGAAGAGCGACGAGACGCGGGAACGCCGTTTAGCTCAAGCAATTGAGTGGATGGCTGAAGGCAAGTCGCGCAACTGGAAATACACCAGGCGAAAGTCCACTTGAGCATCTGAAAGATTTACAGGTTAAACCAGATGCTTGCCGCCGTCGAAGTAGCCTTTGACAGCGCTACGATTGGTCTGTAACCACGCCGGATCCCACTTCACGATGCCGAAGGCTTCCGACATAAACTCCTCGCGCGCGCCGCGAATCTTCTCGTCATCTTTGCTTGCTTCGGCTTTGGTCTTTTCATCCCGCGAATATGGAGTGACTGTCGCCTGCCCTTTTGATGCCGTCTTGAATTCCGTCATCATCTTGGTCTCTTTGATGCCGGTGAATGCTTTGTTAGTCTTCTGCGCAGCATCCATCTTCTTTTCGAGGTCCTTCACATCGGCTTTAAATTTCGTCTTGTCCGTTGCCGAAAGGCCGGCTTCGGTGGTGGAGAAGCTGAACGAACCGTCGGCATTTGTGGTCTCGGTATAGTTGTTCGGAAACGTACTGCGCAGATGTGCGCGCTGGGCATCGACATCGCGTTGTGCCTGCTGGTCCTTTTGCTCGAGTTGGCGTACTTCGAGAAATGCCAGCACATGTGCCGCTTCATGAAAGACAACGTGGCTGCAATTAGGCAGTAGTTTGGCCGGGTCGGGGCCCAGACAAAGAAGAGCACCATTTACCATGCCTTCATTGAAAATCTCTACGGTATGGCGGGCCTGATCGTAATGCCCGCCAACATCGTTGCCGGTTCCGGTGGTCCCGCGGGAGACTTTCAGGTCCTTCATTCGCTCGAGTTCTTTGTCGGTCAAAACATTCAGGGACATCTTGACGGCGGATGCCTCATCGCCGCTAAAGCCATTGACAGAAATATTAAAGCCATTCAAGCGCTTGTCAATTGTCGCAATAGCGGCACTGTCGGGAAGGCTGTTGGTTGGTGCGCCGACCTTGATGAGGTCAATTTCATTATTCGCCTTAAGTACGCCGGTACAAATAAAGGTAGTTAGTGTGGGGCTGCCTTTACCGGCTGCGGCCGGAGTTTCGATGATAATGTGAAAGGTGCGACGCAGATTGACCGGTTTGTCGGTCGGTTTCGAGAAGCAGAACTTTGCGAGAAGTTTTTCTTTGTCGGTGAAGTTGGCTCCAATGAAGTTAACTTTTGCCCCAAAGGTCACGTCGCTCGGCAAAGAACTCTCTTCTACCTTGCCCGAGCTGATAACCGATGTCGCGACCATCGGCGGATCAACAGTGACTGTTGTTGTTGATCCTGATTTTCCCTGTCCGTCTTCGCCAGCCATCTACGTTCCTCGAGGGTAGTTAGTTGTCATTCTTCCAGGATCGTTAGCTTGTATGGTCCGGGCGGCATGTCATCGAAGTGCGCACGCCCGTCGTCGTCGAGAGTACCATTTTCGCTGGCGCCATTGGGAAGATCGATCTTGAACTTGCGGTTGCTAAGCGGAGTCCCATCGTTGAAGGTCACGACGAGGTCAATTTGATCCTTGAATTTCAGGAGCCCGGATTCTTGCTTCTTGCCGATTTCGGTTTCGCCAATTTTCACAGTGAAGAGATATTCGGGGAAGCGGTAAGCACCGCCAAACTTGCCCATATCTTCATCGGTCGCAATGTCATCGGTGTCTTCCGTGTACTGGTACTCCCACAGAATGTCGATCTTTTCGGATTTAACTCGGGTTGGGATCTCGATGACTCGATCGTGTGCGCCATCGGCATCGTATTCGTAAATCGTTATCAGGGCATCGGTATCATCGATGGCATTGCGAATGTCGGCTTTAACGCTCACGAAGTCGCCGCGACGGGCGACATCGGCGCCCCACTGGAGACCGGAAATCTTGATCTCCGGCATAACGACAATCTTGAATGAATCGCCCTTGAGACCGTGTTCTGGCAGACTGGCTTCGAAGAAGATCATTTCGTTGGTCTTGGCGCTAGCAGGAATGTCAACCGTTCCGCGGAACTTATTTCTAATAATCATGCCTTCGGTCTTGCCCAGCGTCTTGCCTTTCTCGGACTTGGCGGTGATTTTCACCGGTGCGCCGTCGCCGACGCAGAGTGTGCCGACCTCGACACCTGCCGTCATTCCTGCGTAAGCGATCTGTTGCGTCCATTCGGCGTAGATGAATGACGACTCCAGTTTGATCTGGTGTTGCTGATCGGACGATTTCGAAAACTGTAAATCCATAATTCGATCCCTGCTACCTGCCGACTGACAGCGACTCCAATACCTGACGGAACGCGGCCTGGCTTACTGCGCGTGAAGCGCGATCGGAACGGCACTGCACGGTGTAGCCACTGCCATTTTCGATGAAATACGCCAGCCAGCCATAGTTGGTTGCAGCGCCCGATCCATAGCGGTAGGTGAATTCGTAAACTTCGCGACCGGAGCTTAGCTTGCGTACTTGCTCGAGAAGGATTTCGGAGTCACCGGTGGTATCAATGACTTGCGCCGACCGCAGTTTCGCATACTCCTCGAGCGAGGCAGTATTTGAGGCGGACGAATCAACCGACATTGTGATAATGCTTCTCCGGCCGGAGCGCTCCGGACCGAGGAAACTGAAAATGGTGCCGTCCTCCCAGCCTTCCGGGAGAAGTGTCGTTAGCTGATGATTCTTATTTCTTGCCATATTTCTCTATCGTTATTCGAAACAGTACAACGTGTGTTTACCGGAGATCAGAATCCTGCCGTCACTGGAGATTGCAGCCGGTGTTGCAAAAGCGTCGCCTTCTTGCGGGCATTTGAATTGCCGAAGTGCTTTGCCGGAGGGAGCGAAGACAGTGATTGTGGTCGCATCCGTAACAATGATTTCGCCGTTGACAGTCGTATTGATCCAGCTTCTGCCGCTGTAAACATGTGGAACGCGCCACGATTCTGTACCGTTAACAAGGCAAAACAGGAAGCCTGAATCCAGGAAGTAGGTTTCGCTTTTTGCACCACAGGCAGGCTGGTGACTTGTCATCGCTTGCAACAAATTGAACTCCCAATTCAGATTGCCTTCCGCCGAATAAGCTCTTATAAGCGGCCGGGCAACCTCGCCGTCGATTTTTTCGCCGAAGAGGACCAGCTCGTTGTTGGTATCGATCATCGCAGCCCGAACGGTACTCAATTCTGTCGGGAAATCGCCGGAGTCCTTCCCGTCAGTAATATCATAGACCTGGATGCTATCCTGGCCGACCATGAACAGCTTCTTGTCATCGCTCGTAATCAATGCCTGTGTAACGACGCCGACACGCTGGTCGATCCAATTCCATGCAGATTTGCCAAACGACATTCGATAAGCGGAAGAACTGGTAGGAGTGTTTCTGACGGGTAATCCGCTGAAATATTGGATCACTGCCAAGAACTCGTTACCCAGCGGATAGAGCAGCCGCAAACGACTGCGGTCGTCGAGTAACGGCACGGCGTGGCCGTCAATGATCAAGGTTCCGTCATATTTTCTGCACGACAGTTGCCGATTTGGCGTGATCCAGCAATACGAGTCGACACCGAACGCGGCGAGTCCGCCATCGGCGAGTAGTTCCTGACGGAGGGATTGACCGTCTATGTCGTAAAGCAGCAGATCTTCCTGCAAGACAACGCCGACAACGTTCCCACTCAAGAGCAGTCTTCTCGGCGACGGTTGCAGCAGGGAGTCGATCTCCGAGTAGTGGCGCGTCCAGACAAGTTTGCCGCGCGCCGTTGGCGAAATGGGAATAAGTCCGTTTGCCTGCGGATTGCCGGACATAAGTGTCTGTGCAGTGCTGCGACTGTCGATTAGTTTTGTATCAAGGTCAGTTGCCATATTCGCCTTGGAACAGCCGTTGACAAACAGCCACAACGTACAGATTGAAATTGTCAATAGTTGGCGCATGTTTGTTCATCTCACAATTCATCATTGCTTCTCTCAAAAGCTATCTTTGATATCGAAATCGTTGTTGCTAAGTTCCGATCTGATGAAATCGCGCAGGAAAGTCAGATCAGTTATCTTGACGCGCTTGCCGGCAGGCATCAGGGTGATCGTGGCTTCAGTGGCGCCATCATCTTTACCGAGGACATAATTGGCAACCCACACTTTGGAAGTGTCATTGCCAACTTCCAATGACTTGCCCGAGCGCTTGGTAATCTTGGCATCATCGCGCAGGACGACGCGAATGTCATAATGCGTGACGGAGGATGCGATGTTTATTCGACCGAGCGCGATGATCGAAAACAGGGTCCGCTGGAATGCGCGATCACTTTTTCCAGCATCACCGGAGCGAAGCTTGTCGTCCGGCAGAATCATAAATCCGGTGCCGTTTAGGCCTTGTATCTCGCTAACCAAATCGCTTACCCAGGCTGTCCGCAAGGCTTTTGTCCACTTCTTGCTCTTGTTGGTCGGGTGGTCAACGAATTCAAAGCCGAGTTTAAAATATGCGGAGAGCATTCCATCAAACGGTTTCGGGGTCCGCGCACCCTTCACTCTGATCAGGTGGGCGGTTTCGTCATGCCCGATCTTGTACAAATTCAAGTCGACTGCTCCCGTCGCAAGTGCCAACGGTTCTTTTGTCTTAAACGCTCGATAGATGTCCCGGAAGTCATCGATAATATGATAGGATAGTTCCTTTATCTTGGAAATTCCGGCGTCGGTGAATTTGAAGAAAAACCGGACGCGAAATTGCCGGCTGTTAAGCACCGGCTTGAGTTTGTTGTCGTCTTTGGAGGCATCGTTGAGCCAGTTCACGAAATTCCACCAATAGCGCATACGCGGAAGCGACATTGAGTCATTCATCATCGCGCGGCGCTCTCCTCCGAGCGGCGCTCCCGGTATCGGCTGGCGAAATGCTGTCTGCGGCGTTTTGAAATCCTCGCGGCGTTCGACATACTCGTCGGGCTTGCCACAGGCGTGGCCGATTTCGTGTCCAACGACCAAGTTGCTGGCCTCGACGGAATCGAGGGGATCGGTCTCCTTGCCGCCGCTGTCGGCACGAGTGGCGAAGTCACTGCGGTGCATTTGGGAGTCGGTGAAACCCATGAATGCAACATCGGGATTATTGCTGACACTGACAATGCACTTGTGCTGTCCGCCGCGATTCGTCAACTTCGGCTCGAAGTAAAATACAGGGGACACCTCCAGTGCTGGTGGATTATCGGCATCGAGCGGCTCAATCGTGTAATCCTTGCGTTCCCAATGAGTCTTGGCGTTGCGAAATCCTTCCAGAGCGAATTTGCGAATCTCTGCGGTCGTAACCGGCGCTTTGTCGGTCAGATTGGGATCCGAATCAAAGTGCGCCTTGAACCGCGCGCTCCAATAGATCACCAGGAAGTGGCGTTCCAGATCACCCAGCATGGTTCCACGGCGAATGTAGTGCAGTTCGAAGTTGCCGGTGTTGAAATCGGCATACGGTAGAGACTTGGGATCGCCCTTCTTATTCGGCTGAAGGATAATCTCGGAGAAGCGGACATCGCGGTCGTTCAACACCGCGGCACGTGCGCCAATCACATCTTTCGCGCCCTGATTACCGCCGACCGGCAATTTGGTGCGCTTGTCCCAGATATCAAAGAACCCTGATGAGACCTTGCGTGATGGCGAGCCGGGTGTGTTGATTGTAGTTTCGCCGGTGGCGAAAATCAACAGCCGCGGTTCCTGGGGCGTCTTCATGATCAGGTTTTCTGCAAGCGGTGTGGTAGTGTGGTGCAAGAGTTGTGAATCTGGATCGAAGAGCAACAGACGGTTATCGACAATATGGAACAGAGCATATCGCGAGTCCTTGGACAAGGCGATATCTTTGTTGCCAACATCGCGATCACCGATGTTCTGCCCGCCACTGGCATCAACCAGCACAATGTCGTCGAGAGAGAATGTCAGAGGGAATTGCGAATCGGTAATTGCCGACCCGAAAGGTTTGATCTTCTTACGCTCCTTCATGACAATTTCATACCGGTCGCCGCTGTCCATGCTGCCGTCGAAACGCGTCCAGTAGTTCTTCGATGACCAGCGTTCCGGCAAGTCGTAGAATTGCAGTCGTTCCTTAAGCGGAAGTTTTTCGATCTCGACGCGAGTCATGAAGATGATGGTGCCGCCCGACTTGTCCATCTTGATCCACGAATCAGAAGTCTCGAACTCAAAGTGAATCTTCTTGCGCCGATCGTCGTCGCGGACCTTGACGACATAATTGCCGCCGTTGAATGATGTGCGAGCCTCGATACTCTTTCCAGTTTCGTCGAAGGCCTTGATGGTAAGGCCTTCCGGAACCGGGGTGATTGACTGGGCAACGCGATTGAAGAAGACGAACTTCAGATGATAGCTGATGGCAAACAGATCGAAAGCATCGACATAGATGCGATCAAAGAAAGTAGTGGCAAAAATCGGAACGACTTCGCTATTCAGTTTCTTGGTGAATCCGGTGGTGATGTTGATATCGGGTAAGTCACCGCCATTGAAGAATAGGATCTCGACGCGCCGGTTCATCTGCGACTTGAAGTTGTCCTTTTGGCTCGCCTGAATCGGAAAGGACTCGCCACAGGGAAGAATCTTCCGCTCGGTATTTGCGAAACGCAGCCTGTCGCGTTTGTTGATTTTCGGCGTTCTTTGTGGATTGGGACTCGAGCAGGTCAGGCGCTTTTCGGGACCTTTGGGGCCGCTCGACGAGCCGCGCGTCAGAAATTCATCGATCTCTTTGTCGTAAAGATCAAACACTGCAATCCAGGCAACGATTGGCCATTTGTGCTGTGAGTCATTCTTGACCTTGGCCGCCTGTGAGTCGTCAATGCCATTCGCCTTAAAGAAGTTGACAGTGGCTTCATGGGTCTGGGCCGTGTAGCTGTTATTGATTTCGCCGGGATCGCAGTTGAATTCGGGACGCTTCTTATTATAGTGCGCCATGATCTGCTGGTAGTCTTCGATGCGGTGTCGCTTGTGCGACAAGTCCGCCCACTCTTCACGTCGTTGCTCCAGCAGGAACAGGACATTATTGCAGCGTTGCTCCGAGAGAATGAAGTTCATCTCCAGACCGCCGGAGGTATCGGTGTGGCCGGTGATCAAAACACCAAGTGTGTGATGTTCTTCGAGGACAATGTGCGTAACGGCGATGGTCTGAAGACCGCTAAGTTGATTCTGCAACTCCTGGCGATCCTTCTCTTCCTGCGTCATGTCGGGATCGGCGGAGGCATCCTGCGATGAGGCACCTTTGGGGCCGGACGGCATCACAACGCAACTGTCGAGATGGAAAAGAACATCTTCCATCTCGACAACCTTGACGAGCGGCCGGCGCAGCACCAGATCGGCGGGACTACCGGTGAATATTTGGCGGCGCTGTTTGAGTTCGCCGAAGCTTAATTGTTGCGGTTCGTTGATTGCCATTGTTACGGCTCTTACTTCCCCTGCTCGGGGTCTTCGATCTTGATGAATACCACTTCGTGACGCCCTGCGATGACATCGAGAACTTCGGCGCACCCATCATCGCCCAACTTGCCCTGTCGAATTTCGCCGTTGCAGAGATGCAGGCGGAACTCGGAATTCGCAAGCGAGACAGCCTCTTCGGTAGTGAGCTTGATTCGAACGTCATCGGTCACAACGAGTGGACCGGAACGGGCAGTGTATTCGTGAATGTCAATGGTGAAGAAGTAGTACGGGCAGGTGAACCCGCCCTTCTTGGCAACTTCGCGCTGCTCTTCAAGGGCGTGGTCATTGCACTCGGCAACCCAGGACTCCGCCACCTCATTGTTATCAATTGTTATCTCCCAGCGCCGAATCAAATGCGGCGCAAAACTGCGGTCGCGAACAAGCAACTCCATTGTCGCTTTGGTTCCGGGAGTGAGTCCAGCCGTCTGAACCTGCATTTGTACGTCTGCGCCGACCTTTACTCGTGGAGACGACCAGCCTATCTTAGTAATACCAAAGAGCTCAATCTCTGTGGCACCGGCGCTTTCTAGAGAGGCATGGACCGCACTACTTGTCTTTCCAGTGATTACCCGATTGTCAGGAGTGACGGCTTTGAATCCAAGTTCGCTGATCGGAAATCCTGCCTTGTCGACAAATGCGGCGTGGACGTAGTGGCCTTCAAATTCACTCGTCTGTGTCGACTGCGACCCCGGCTCATATTCGCCGACCTCGGTCTCTTCGGCTGAATTGTCGACACCCTCGGCTTGCGCGCTGCCAGTCGATCCTGCACCACCGCCGGCACCCGCACCGCCGGCTCCGATGAGAACGGTTGGACAACCCGGAGGAGCAATTGTGTCGGGTGGACCGGCACAAGTGAGCATATCCCCAACGCAAGCAGCCGGCTGGCCGCCGATTAGAACTGTTGGCACACCGGGTGGCACAATTGGACCGCCGACATGGGGCGGCGGAGGCGTTCCCGGGTTGACCATCGGGCAGACGTGCATATCACCCACTCTGGCGGCCGGCATATTGCCGATGAGCACTGTTGGAAATCCGGCGACAATACTGCCACCGTGAACGGTCAAGTCTCCCAATCGAGCAGCCGGTTTTCCCATCGATCTCCAATACTTCAGACGATTTGCAAAAATGGACTGGTTAAGTATACGCTATTCAAATCGGCATGTCAACCAAATGGGTTGTGCCGCTATAGACTACTGGTCGAATCTGCAAGCGAGTGGTTCGAACGAACACAAAGGTGAGCCCTCCGGTGATGCCTGATGAACGGCGCCATTCACCAAGTTGGCTGTGGTGCAGTTGATAGAAGCCCTGAACTAACAAGTTTTGCCAATAGTCCGGCGATGAACACCGGACTATTGGCTGGAGCACTCGTGATTTGTTAGCGCCCGGAGTACCGATAGGGATAATAGCGCGGTATCCACATGGCACCGCGAATCAACTCAGCGAGTTTTTCGTCGGAAGCAGCCATGCCAATCCCATCCTCGCGAGCTTGCTTGGCGACCGCCAGCGCGACAGTGAATGACACTCTGCGAATATCAGTCAAAGGCGGCAGGAGACAGCCTTTGGATCGCAGATCCGAGGTTACCATGTCGGAAATCGCGCAAGTCGCAGCATAGAACATTTTGTGCGTTACTTTCTGCGCTTGACTGACAATCGCGCCGAGTCCCATACCGGGGAAGACATACAGATTGTTGCACTGCGAAATCACGACCTCACGTCCATCCGGCAAGGTGATTGGTTTAAAGGGACTTCCGGTGGCCATCAGTCCCCTGCCGTTGGTTGCTGCCATTACGTCGTCGGGAAGGACCTCGCAACAAGAGGTCGGGTTGGAGAGCGCCAACACCACCGGTCGTTCGCAATTCTGCGATAGCGAATTAAGAATCTCGCGAGTGAAGGCGCCTTTTTGTCCCGAGAGTCCGATGAGAGTAGTGATTCGAGCGTGCTTGACGACGTCGTCAAGATTGGGATTGTGATCCTTCGAGATTCGCCATTTGGAAATTGCATCACGCGGCTGCAGGAAATTGACTTGGTAGGCGTCAGCCTTGTCGCCTTCCATGAGGAGTCCATTGATGTCAACTGCGTAGATATGGCGTCGGGCTTCGGCGAGTGACATACCACCTTCGGCAACCATCAGCGAAACCAGCGCATTGGCTACGCCGCTCCCGGCCTGACCGAATCCGAGAATTCCGATTCGTTCATCCGAAAGCGAACGACCGGTGATTTGAAATGCTGTACGCAGAGCTGCCGCAGCTGTCGCGCCGGTTCCCTGGATGTCGTCGTTAAAACTCAAGATGCGGTCTTGATAGCGGTTGAGAAGTGTGGCTGCGTGCTGTTTCCCAAAGTCCTCCCATTGCAGGAGGGCATGCGGAAATACCCGTCGGACGCCTTGCACGAAGCGTTCTATGACTTCGTAATAGGCATCTCCGGTCAATCGAGGTTGGCGCAGGCCGATATAGAGAGGGTCATTGAGCAGGCGTTCGTTGTTAGTGCCGACATCAATGGTGACCGGCAAAGTTGAAGCCGGATGAATACCGGCGGCGGCAACATATAGCGAGATCTTGCCGACTGGAATGCCCATGCCGTCGGCGCCAAGATCGCCGAGCCCGAGAATGCGCTCACCATCCGTAGCGACAAGCAGAGAGACGCTCGGCAGTCCGATATTCTCAAGAATTTGCTCAATCGAATCGACATTTCGCGGCGAAACAAAGATTCCGCGCCATCGCCGAACGATATGTGACAGTGTGAGACAGGCCTGTCCAACGGTTGGTGTGTAGACGATCGGAAGCATCTCCTCCAGATGCTTAAGCACCAGCGAATAGAATACGGTCTCATTACGGTCGAGGAGTGCCAGCAGCGATACATAGCGTCCAAGATCCGTCGACTTGGTCTTGAATATATCGTAGTTGCGAGTCAACTGCTCTTCAAGAGTGCCAACCCGGTCCGGAAATAGTCCGACGAGGTCAAACTCGGCACGCTCGACATTGGAGAATGCATTACCCTTATTTAGGAGCGGATCTGCGACCAGTGCATGTCCTTTGTGCGGAACAGCGTAGTAAATCTCATTGGTGAGAGGATCAACTTTAAGCTCGAAGCGTTTCATTGCGGTTCCTTTCTTGCCGTCCGTAGACAGCAAACGCAGTGAAAGAAGGCCACATATTTCGGGGAAGTCAAGGGCTCAAAAGGTTAATCTTTGAGAAGTTAATAAAGACCGGAACCACCGATTTAAGCCCACATTCGCCGGCAAAGTTGCCCCTTTGGGACACGAACTACCAATGCGAGACTCGTTGGCTTCTGAAAGGATACACTTCGAAATCACCGTCAATGGAGACAATAGTGTTTTCTTGTTGGCGATGGTGAGGATTGGGGCCAATGCGACTCGAATTTGATGCTGGGAGAAACCCAGTCAAGATCGTTCCGATGCACAAGTCAAGATTCGAGCAAGCAGCGCGCGATGCCTCACTGCCGGTGAAGCACTAATCGACTGTTTACTCCATTCTTGCAACGTTGGCATCGTCGTCGCTTTCAGCGTCGCAGTGAACAATTGATGAGTATTGAAGGCAGTGGTGATTCATGACGAGACATCCAGCCGGCATCGCCTACGCGGAGTCGCAAAGTGGAACAGATGTGCTTCGTTGTTGAAGAATTGGACAGAGATGAAATACTTTACGACTAAGAAACTCGTTATACCATCCGATTAAATAGACAAAAATGACTTTGTTTGTTCTCACAAAGCGAGCTCCAATCTTCGACCCCTGCACTTAACCGTGAGAACATCGACCTATCTGAATAAGATCTTAGTTGTGATTGTTGAACTACTGTACGCAGGGTCGCGACAGCGCGACGAGACAGAAGCAGCGAAGTCGTTGTACCCTGATTACAACAGAGTCGCATGGAATCGAGACGACGATCGACTGTGTCGTGTTACTCGACCGTGTGACGGCCACTACTCACAAGGAGGTTTAGAGCGACGATTCCATTCGACGGATCAAATGGGGGAGTCACTTACATAAGAAGTGAGCTAAATCAAGGAAGAGAGGAAATTGTGAGTAAGAAGAGATTTGTTTTTGTGATTATGTTGATCTGCCTGTTGCAGGCGTCATCGCTTTTGGCGCAAAACGAGCCGAAACCAGCCGATCCAAAGCCGTCAATCGAGGTAAAATTCTACGGATATGTCAAACTGGATGCAGCACGTGATCGCAACTTGACCAGTCACGGCAATTTCGTTATGTGGGTTCAGCCTCGGGCCGCCGGCCGGAACAATGATGATCAATTCAATATGACGGCCAACGAGACTCGCTTTGGACTTGACCTAGTTGGCAAGAACTATAAGAACTCGCAGGTAAGCGGCAAACTGGAGTTTGATCTTTATGCCGGGCTTTCTGGCGTAACGATAGCTGAAAACAAGCCAATGCTTCAATTGCGGCACGCATACTTTGCGATGCAAATGAAGAACACGAAGTTTCTCGCCGGACAGAGTTGGGATCTCATTTCGCCGCTAAATCCTTCGACCCTGAATTACTCTGTAATGTGGGGAACCGGAAATATCGGGTATCGGCGCCCGCAGCTTAGTTTGTGGGAAACCGTTAAGGTCGGTGACAAGTCGGAAATGGTATTAGCGACAGGCGTATTTCGTTTGATTGGCAACGACCTTACACCAACCCTCACGCTCGCTACCAGTGAAACGGCAGAAGGCCCTGATGATGGGACCGATGCCGGCATTCCCTCCGTTCAGGGCTTGTGGGAAATCAAGTACTCATTGGCAAACAATAGTCTTGTGCGGTTTGGTGTTTCGAGCCTCTGGGGTCGTCTGAAGGCTGAAACGACGGCCGGCCAATACGAGCACTACGAGAGCTGGGCAGCGTCGGGACATTTCATGGTGTCGCTGGCTTCCGGTTCCGGCCTGTCTGGTGAGATTTACACCGGATCAAACCTCGGAAACTATTTCGGAGCCGTTCTAAGAAACAGTGAGATTGAGGGACTGCGCTCAACGGGCGGCTGGACATCTGCCTGGGCGCAATTGTCATCTAAGGTCAAGTTGACCGCTGGACTGGGAATTGATGATCCAAAGGATGACGATTTTGCCAGTGGACGCTCGCGGAATCGCTGCTATTTCGGAAACATGCGTTACTCTTTTGTTCCGAAAGCGACCGTAGGACTGGAATTATCAAGCTGGGAAACCAAGTATAAGAACGCCGAGACAACCGATGACTTCCGAGTCCAGACTTCGTTTGTGTTGGAGTTTTAGCAAGCGAGTCGATCTCCACTTGCGATGAGCTATTGAGTTTTGAAGCAGGGCGGAACTGCGTAGTTCCGTTGTTGCGCAACAAATAAGAAGAAGGAGTCAGTACCATGAAAAGGATATCCCTTATTTTCACTTGTCTGATACTGTTGGGTATTGCGGCTTGCGTGCATGCGGAAGGCATCGTCAAGATCGGGCTTGACTATGACAAGACCGGCCCATACAACGTTCAAGGACTCGATCAGTTGCAGGCGGCCACCATGGCAGTCGAAGAAATCAATGCTGCGGGCGGCATCATGGGAAACAAGATTGAATTGGTGATCCGTGACTGCAAGGCCGACGTTGCCACGGCCAAGGCAAACGTTGTCGAAATGATCGACAAAGAAGGCTGCAAGATGATCTTCGGCGGATCTTCGAGCGGCGTGGCAGTTGCAACCGGCGACATTTGCCAGGATAAGAACGTTTTGTTCTTTGGTACGCTAACCTATTCGACATCTACGACCGGCGAAGATGGACATCGCCACACATTCCGGGAGTGCTACGATTCCTGGATGGCTGCCAAAGCACTAAGCCAGTATCTCAAAACCAGCTTCCCGGGCAAGAAGTACATGTACATCACGGCGGACTATACCTGGGGATGGACAACCGAAGCATCGATGCGCAAATTCACCGGCACCGAGGATAAAGAAAGTCATAAGGGAATGTTGACTCCGCTGGGAACCACTGACTTTGCCAAGCAGCTTGGTTTGGCGAAGATTGTGAAACCAGATGTTCTGGTACTGGTGCTCTTTGGTGAAGATATGGTCAACGCCATTCGTCAGGCAACCGCATTGGGACTGAAGACCCAGTGCCAGATTGTCGTACCGAATCTCACTCTCGGCATGGCTGAGGGTGGAGGGCCGAAAGTTATGGAAGGCGTCATCGGAGCCCTGCCGTGGGCATGGAATGTCCCGGGCCAGTATGGCTTTGAGCGCGGCAAGAAGTTCGTTGAGGACTTCTCGCAACGCTATGGACGGTATCCTTGCACCTCTGGTGCATCGGCTTACACTATTCTCTATGAATACAAGGATGCTGTCGAACGTGCCAAGAGTTTTGAATCGCCGGCGGTAATTAGTGCTCTCGAGAATTACTCATACAGTCTTTTGAAAGATGCTCAAACCTGGCGGGATTTTGATCATCAGTCTGTACAAACCGTCTATGCGGTCAAATGCAAACCGCAAGTCGAGGTGATGAAAGACAAGTATCGTCAAGACTACTTCCAGATTATTAGCAGCATGAAGGGTGAAGAAGCGGCTTGTTCCAAGTCAGAGTGGGAAGCAGTGCGCCTGGCTGCTAAGAAGCCGACTACGCTTGAACCCTTAACGACGACGGCGATGACGAACGAATAAGACGTGTGAAATCGTCGACCGGGCGTCCTGCCATGATTGCCCGGTCGACCTCCACAGCGATACAGGGGAGGGAAACCATGACTGAGTCGCGTCCCGAGTTGGCACGAGGAAGAAGAAAAGGGCTAATTTCCTGGAGCATCCAGAACCAAATCGTCTCTACTGGATTGGTGGCCACGATCGTTCTGGTATTTGTCGTGATCTATTTCTACAGTTTTTCCAAGTCCGAATTCCAGAAGAGCAGCCAAAATCTAATTCATGCGACCTGCAATTTGCATTCGGAGAATGTGTCGCGGTCCTTGGCTGAGTGCGGACGCACCTTCGAGAGCTGGACGACTCAAGATGTTTTTGGCATGGCCATTGAATACCAAACAACCGAGGAACTTAAGGGCGAGTTTGAATCGTGGTTGAATACCGATTCACGTTTCCTTCTGGTAGCGTTAGTTGACAAAGAGGGCACTGTCTTGGAGATAGAAGGTTCGACAGCCTTATCAGCCAATGTTGAATCACTTAAAGGCTCGGTCCTGAACGATCTCTCTGATGTCGACAGCCGGGAACAGAAATGTATTCAGATCGTTGAGAGCCAGGCACTGACTCAACTTGGCATCAAGACACCGCACTCTTACTTGTACTACAGCCCGGCGTTTAGTACTGATGGGCAGCGAAACGGGGCATTCATTGCCTACTCTGGCTGGTCGGATATCGAGAAAGAAGTGCAGTCCTGTTATGAAGAGCTGGCAGAGTTCGGCTATTCGGACGCACTGACTGTGGTTGCACTACCGTCGCTGGACGTGATGGTCGCGAGTGGGCACAAGAACGATCGATCTACAATCGACCAGGATCATGCCGCTTTGCTGAAACTAATCAGTGCGGGACTCAAGGATGGCAGCACTTCAATCGAACTGGAAGGCGAGAATGCGCTCGCGGAAAGAACACCCGTAGCACCTCCCGTCGTCTCCAAAGCAGCGATGCAGACTACTGATTCACCAGTATTTTTGAGTGTCATCCCTGAAGCTCAAGTCATGGCTCAACTGAACGCCCAATTGACCTGGATTGTTCTTATCGGAGCACTCGGGACTGTGTTGGTCATGGTCCTGAACTACGTCATCGCCCGGAGAATCTCGCGACGAGTATCGGCCATCGGAAAGCTCGCGGAGTCTATCGCGGCCGGAGACGTCAGCCAAACTGTTGATATCTATTCGAGGGACGAGATTGGAGGTCTGGCCGATGCTTTTCGTTCTCTAACTCAATACATCAGGGAGATTGCCGCTGCGGCGGAAAGGATCGCAGCCAAAGATCTCACCGTCGCCTTCGAACCTAAGTCGGAACGTGATGTACTTGGTCACTCCTTTAAAACGATGAAGGAGAACCTGACCGCCATGATTCAGCAGCTAACCGATAGTGCAAAGCAGTTGGTCACAGCGGCTTCCGAAATTACGTCGACCGCCGGAGAAATTGAGAAAGGTGCCAACGAACAATCTGATCAAGTGCACCAGGTTCTGACCGCGATCGAACAGATGACCGCGACGATTGCAGAATCCTCAAAGAATGCCAAGGAGGCGTCCGGAACTTCCAAGCAGGCTGCTGAAACGGCCTCAAACGGCGGCCGCATCGTAAATGAAACTACCGACGGCATGAAGAAGATCTCCGACGTGGTTCAACAATCGGCCGACGCAATCAGCAAGTTGGCACGGTCTGCAGAGCAGATTGGAGAAATCACTGGAGTTATCGATGATATTGCTGACCAAACCAATCTGCTGGCGCTCAATGCTGCCATCGAAGCTGCACGAGCCGGCGATCAAGGCCGGGGATTTGCTGTGGTGGCCGATGAGGTTCGCAAGTTGGCAGAGCGAACCACTAAAGCTACGAGCGAAATCACCGGAATGATCAAGGGGATACAGGGAGAAACCAGCGAAGCGGTCTCTTCGATGGCAACGGGTATCACCCAGGTTGAAAAGGGGCAACACCTTGCTGATCAGGCTGGTGTCAGCTTAAGCGAAATTGTCCAGATGTCCCAGTGCGTTCTTGAGATGGTCAAGCAGATCGCCCGGGCGAGCGACGAACAATCATCCGCCTCGGAACAAATCGCAGCCAATATGGAGCGGATTTCGACGCTGGCAAAAGTCACGGCGGATGGCGCCGAACATTCGACAAAGGCGGCAGGAAACTTGAACGACCAAGCAGCGAATCTACAGTCTATGGTTGAACACTTCAAGTTGCATTAGTGAGTTAGAGGACACGAAGGAGCCGGAACAGTTGTTCCGGCTCCTTCGTTCATTGAAGCAGAACATTTCGCCTTCCGCAAATGGATTTTCTCTTCCAACCAGGAACATATTATGGTGAAGTCCGAACACGGGACTCGACGCGAGTGAACATTCAAGATAATGTCCCAGTTACGATAGCATAGAGTCAAGTTCTGGCAGGCTGTGGTTGATTACCTCCGGACTGCGATTTGTCTATATCCTCTTTATCATTTCTTTATTAACTGCGACCTTGTCTTTACTACTCCTTACAGACTCTTGATCCGTTAGTAGCAGAGAGCTTTCGAGAAGTACTCGAATGTTCGTGGTCTGTTAAGAAACTGTTGAGTGACGAAAATGGAATTCTGGTTAGGTGGAATTGTGGCGTTGTTGCTTTTGATCTACCTCGTGTACTGCCTGTTCAAGGCTGAGGAGATGTAGAGAAATGACGACCAATGATTTTCTGCAGATTGGCGCACTGATTGCGGCCCTGATCGTGCTGACACCCCTATTGGGACGCTTCTGCTACAGTATTCTTACCGGTCGGGGTGCCAAAGTTCTCCGTCCATTTCGGATTCTGGAGCGTCTGACCTACAAGATTTGCGGAATTGATGCTGACGTCGAGATGGGCTGGAAGCAGTACGCCTCGGCGCTGCTGCTGTTCAATCTTGGCGGGTTTGTTGTGGTGTATCTTCTCCAGATGCTGCAGCAATTTCTGCCGCTCAATCCGCAGAATCTATCCGCGCCATCATGGCATCTCGCATTCAACTCAGCGGTTAGTTTTGTAACAAATACCAATTGGCAGGCATATGCCGGAGAAACGACTCTAAGCTACCTGACCCAGATGGTCGGACTGACGGTTCAGAACTTCGTCAGTGCCGCGACCGGTATCGCCGCAATGGCGGCTCTGGCGCGCGGTATTTCGCGAAAGACATCCGGTACTCTGGGCAATTTCTGGACAGATATGACGCGGTCAACCATACACATCCTCTTACCTCTTGCAGTCATCTGGACGCTGATTCTGGTCGGTCAAGGCGTTGTGCAGAATCTTGAGGGTTACCAAAGCGCGACTACAATCGAAGGCAAAGAACAGGTACTGCCGATGGGATTGGCGGCTTCGCAGATAGCAATCAAGCAACTCGGCACTAATGGTGGTGGCTACTTCAATTCTAATAGTACACATCCCTATGAGAACCCAACGCCAATCTCGAATTGGTTTGAGGCGCTCGCAATTCTCATGCTCCCCGCAGCGCTGGTGTATACTTTCGGTTTGATGGTTGGTTCGCGAAAACACGCTTGGGTACTCTACGGCGTCATGATGTTAATGCTGATCGTGCTGATCGGAATATCAGCATACGCGGAATTCTCGAACAACAGCGCACTCGGTGTTGCTCACCTTGAAGGCAAGGAAACCCGCTTCGGAATAGTGAACAGTATCATCTGGTCGAATTTCACCACCGTCGCTTCCAACGGTTCCGTCAACGCCATGCACTCCAGTTTGTCGCCAATCGCAGGCGGTATCGCCATGTTCAACATCATGCTCGGCGAAATCATCTTTGGCGGCGTCGGCGCAGGAATGTACGGGATGATTCTCTTCGTCCTCCTTGCGGTCTTCCTCGCTGGATTAATGGTCGGTAGGACACCGGAATACTTCGGCAAGAAAATCGAAGCATTGGAGATGCGCTGGACGACGATTCCGATCATCTTGCCCAGTGCGTTGATTCTGATTGGCGCGGCGATTGCCTGTTCGACTTCAGCGGGATTGAGTAGCCTTGCCAATCGAGGACCGCACGGATTGAGTGAGATACTTTATGCATTCACTTCCGCAAGCGGCAACAATGGCAGCGCCTTCGCGGGATTGAATGCCAATACACCGTTCTACAATATCACACTGGGACTCTGCATGCTGTTGGCACGATTCGGCGTGATTCTGCCGGTACTCATCGTTGCCGGAAGCCTGGCGAACAAGAAATCGACGCCGATGACGGCAGGGAGTTTCTCCACCGAGGGAATGACGTTTGGATTGATACTGATAGCGACAATCCTGATCGTCGGCGCGTTGACGTTCTTTCCGGTGCTGGCGCTCGGGCCAATAATAGAACATCTGCTCATGCTGGCAGGCACTACATTTTAGGCAAGGTGGAAGGTGACCACAACTACGAAGTCAAATATGCTGTTAGACAGCGTTCTGCTGCGCCAAGCGACTATTGACGCCTTTCGCAAATTGAATCCGAAAGAGCAGATAAAGAATCCCGTGATGTTCGTCGTCCTGGTCGGGACAATACTCACAGCTGTGAGTTTTTCGACTAATGTCATTAGAGGCAACTTCTCGGCATTTGAATTGCAGATATGTTTGTGGCTCTTCTTTACATTGATGTTCGCGAATTTCGCCGAGGCATTGGCCGAAGGCCGGGGCAAGGCTCAGGCCGAGAGCTTGAAGCGCATGCGTACGGCAACAATCGCCCGTCGACTCTCTGGAGACGACCACGAAGAGAGCGTTAATGCCGGACTACTCAAAACGGGTGATCGAGTGATCTGTGAGTCCGGCGACATCATACCCGGCGACGGCGAAGTGGTGGAGGGAATCGCCTCGGTAGATGAGTCGGCGATTACTGGCGAATCAGCGCCGGTGATTCGAGAAAGCGGCGGAGACCGCAGCGCCGTCACCGGGGGTACGCGCGTTATCAGCGATCGGATTGTGGTGCGCATCACGGCGGAACAGGGCCGGAGCTTTCTGGATCGGATGATCGGTCTGGTCGAAGGCGCCCGCCGTCAAAAGACTCCGAACGAAATCGCCTTAAGTCTGGTTCTTTCAGGTCTCACAATCATCTTCGTTCTGGCCGTCACGACACTCAAGCTATTCGCCGACTACAGTGCCAGAGAAGCTGGACAGGATATGTCCTCTGTAGTTACCCTGCCGATCTTGATCTCACTTCTGGTTTGCTTGATACCGACCACTATTGGCGGGCTGTTGAGTGCGATTGGTATCAGCGGTATGGACCGGATGATCAGAAAGAACGTCATCGCGACCAGTGGACGCGCGGTTGAAGCGGCGGGAGACGTTGATGTCCTGCTATTGGACAAAACGGGTACAATCACGTTCGGCAACCGCATGGCGACGGAGTTCATACCGGTGCCGGGAGTGCCGGTGCAGACACTTGCCGAGACGGCACAATTGGCCTCGTTGAGCGATGAAACTCCCGAAGGCAGATCGATAGTAGTTCTGGCGAAAGAGCGATTCGGATTGCGCGCAGAGACACTGCCGCCACATCTTGCCCGCTTTGTTCCTTTCAGTGCGCAGACGCGGATGAGCGGCGTTGATGTGCTGGAGAGCGCCGAACCGGTACGAACCCTGCGCAAAGGCTCGGGCGACGCAATCAGGAAGCATATCGAAGAAAACGGCGGGACCTGGCCGTCGGAGATTGATCCAATCATGGATCGCGTTTCAAAGTCCGGCGGAACACCGCTGGTAGTAGCAGAGGAGCATTTTGTTCTTGGCGTTGTGCATCTCAAAGATGTCGTAAAGGGTGGCATCAAGGAGCGGTTCGCACAATTGCGTTCAATGGGCATTCGCACGATCATGGTGACCGGTGATAATCCATTGACAGCAGCCTCAATTGCGGCAGAAGCCGGCGTTGATGACTTCATGGCACAGGCCAGTCCTGAAGCCAAGCTCAATCGCATTCGCCAAGAGCAGGCGAACGGCCATCTCGTCGCCATGACCGGCGATGGCACCAACGATGCGCCGGCGCTCGCGCAGGCTGATGTCGGCGTGGCGATGAATACGGGAACGCAAGCCGCTCGCGAAGCGGGCAACATGGTTGACCTTGACAGCAACCCGACCAAGCTGATTGAAGTGGTGGAAACAGGCAAGCAACTCCTGATGACGCGGGGTGCGTTGACGACATTCAGCGTCGCCAACGATGTTGCCAAGTATTTCGCCATTGTGCCAGCAATGTTCAGCGCGCTCTATGCAACTGCTGTTTCGACTGGACCTTTGGCTCAACTAAATATCATGCGACTTGAGTCACCACAGAGCGCCATTCTCAGCGCTGTAATATTCAACGCCTTGATCATCGTCGCCCTGATTCCGCTGGCGCTGAAAGGAATCAAGTATCGCCCGATGGGAGCGGAGGCTGTCTTGCGACGGAACCTTTTCGTGTATGGCTTCGGCGGACTAGTCACACCCTTCGTGGGCATCAAGTTGATTGACATTCTTGTCACTCGCTTGGGGCTGATTTCGTAACTTGTCTGGAGATTGAAACAAATGAAGACCTTAATCATTGCGGCAAAACTCATTCTTGTGATGACTGCGATAACCGGCGTAATGTATCCGATGATTATGCTCGGCGCCGCACAGACACTATTCCCTCATCAGGCCAATGGCAGTCTGATTTATTTTGACGGGCGATTGATTGGGTCGGAGCTTATCGGGCAGGAGTTTACCGATTTGAAGTATTTCTGGCCGCGCCCATCAGGAGTTGGCTACACCTCGCAACCATCGGGCGGCACTAATCTCGGTCCCACGAGTAAGGTCTTGTCGGAACAGATTGCGACGCGCAGGGCGCGATTGATAGAAACACACGACGGTGAGCAGCCGCCGGATAACTTGATACTTGCTTCCGGCAGCGGACTTGATCCGCACATATCACCGGCAGCGGCCTTCTACCAGGTTGATCGAGTTGCGAAGGCTCGCGGACTTGATTCTGGTCAATTGGATCTACTGCAACAGTTGGCCGAACGCTCTGTCGAGCCATACAACTTTGGATTCATCGGGCAACCTCGTGTCAACGTATTGAAGTTGAATATTTCCACCGATTCATTATTTTCTAAACGTTCCAAATGAGTACCCCCGACCGACCTGACCCCCAGCGTCTGCTGCAAGCGCTGAAGCGGGACGAAGCAAGAGAATCAAAGGGAAAACTGCGCCTGTTCTTTGGGATGTCTGCCGGGGTTGGCAAGACATTCGCCATGTTGAAAGCCGCTCAGGAACTGCGGGCGTCTGGCATGAACGTGGTTGTCGGGATTGTGGAAACTCACGGTCGTGCCGAAACGCAGGTCTTGATGGATGGTCTGGCGGTGATTCCGCGAAGAGGAATTGACTATAAAGGGACTCGACTTGAGGAACTCGATCTTGATACAATTATCGAGCGCAAGCCGAGCCTGGTTCTAATAGATGAACTTGCACACTCGAACGCCCCTGGATCGCGCCATCCCAAGCGGTATCAGGATGTCCTGGAAATCCTTGACCATGGCATCAATGTCTACTCTACCTTGAACGTGCAACATCTCGAAAGCCTGAACGATGTTGTCAGGCGCATTACTGGCGTAACAGTGCGCGAAACTGTGCCTGATTCCGTCATTAAGAGGGCCGACGAGATCACGCTGATCGACATTTCCCCGGGCGAACTTTTGAAACGCCTGCGTGATGGCAAGGTGTACTTGGGTGATCAGAAACAGGCCGCCGTTGATAACTTTTTTAAAGAAGAATCGCTGACTGCATTACGGGAGCTGTCGCTGCGGGCAACAGCAGAGCGGGTAGAACACGAGTTGCAGGATTTGCGGCAAAGCTTGCTCATTTCCGGTCGTTGGAATACTGTCGAGCGGCTGCTGGTGGCAGTTAGTCATAGCCCGTTTTCGGAGGACTTGATCCGGGCGACGCGGCGTCATGCCGGCGCCATGCGCGCACCGTGGATTGCTCTCAATGCGGAAACCGGTATGCCTCTCTCTACGGCTGATCAGGAGCAGTTGCGCAAAAACCTCCGCCTGGCGCAGGAACTCGGAGCTGAAGTCGTAACGACTGCTGATTCTGACGTTGTCGCAGCAATTGCCCGTATTTCACGTGAGCGCGACATTACGCAAATAATCGTCGGCCGGCCGGACCGCCGTTTCTGGAGAGACCTGTTCAGCGGAGGGACGATTCTTGACCGACTTGTGCGGCTTCGACTCGATATCGACATTCACGTTATTCGTCCCCACATAGAGATCGGCGATTCACTGCGCAAGCCAATCATTCGGACACCGCGTGTGGATGCGGCCCCGATCCTGACAGCCCTTGCCATAGTGGTGGGAGTCTCGATTGTAAACTGGTTTCTCGCGCCGCTGATCGGCTATCGCGCGGTTGGCTTTCTTTATCTGTTGGCCATTCTGCTCCTGGCTTTCCGCAGTTCGCTCGCGGCAATGTTCACCGCAGCAACGCTAAGTGCCATTATCTGGAATTTCTTCTTTATTCCGCCGCGACTGACCTTCTCCATCGCAGCACCGGAAGATTTCATGATGTTCGCGGCGTATTTTGTCGTTGCCACGATCACCGGCGTCTTGACGGCACGCAGCATCAAACAGGAAAAGCTGTTGCGCCAGCGCGAACTGCGGACTCAAGTGTTGTTTGATTTTGTCCGTGCCTTGGTCGAGCTTGAGGGGGTCGAAAATCTTGAGCGAGAGATTGATAGCCGCACGCAGCGATTATTCCAGGCGCGCTCATGCTTGCTGATACCTGACAACAAAAATAGAATGTTACGCAGAATTGAGCGCGACAGTGCAGTCAATATGGACACCAACGACTGGGCAGTCGCATCCTGGGTTTTTGAGAACGGCAAACCAGCCGGCTGGTCAACCGAGACGCTCCCGCAAGTGCGGTCATTGTGTCTCCCCCTCCAAGTTGCCGACCAAAAATTGGGGGTACTTCTATTCCTACCGATTGAGCCGCTGGAGTTCTCGCGCGACCAGACTGATTTGCTTGATGCGCTCTGTCACCAAACCGCCGTTGCCGTGCAGCGCGAGATATTGCAGTCTCAGAATCGGGATCTGGCACTTCTGGAAGAATCGGAAAAACTGCATCAGACTCTTCTCAACTCAATTTCACATGAGTTGCGCACTCCCCTGACTGCGATTATTGGCTTTGCCGCAGCACTGCGCGACTCTAAACTGCAGTCAAGCGGCGCAAACCGCGATGCACTCGCCGATGAGATTATCGCATCTGCTGACCGCCTCAATCATGTAATTGAGAATCTGCTCGACATGTCGCGACTGCAATCGGGTCCGCTCCGTCTCAATCTTGAGTGGTTCGATGTTCAGGATTTGATCAGGGAAACGATAGAGCAGAGTCAAGGCTCGTTGCGCGACAGACATGTCAATGTTGTCGCCGGTGAAGAATCAGTGTTGATAAACGGTGATTTCGGACTGTTATTGCACGCTTTGGCCAATCTCGTGCGCAATGCCGCCATGTACTCGCCTGCAGACTCGACCATTGAAATTGTCATCGCAAAAAGTGATGACTACCTAACCGGAGCCATTTTGGACCGCGG